>JAIDDH010000055.1 GCA_029055435.1 Acetatifactor sp. | reverse complement strand
ATTTTCTTTTGGCTTTCATGATCTTATTTCACTAAATTGAAGATATTTTCCTTTTATTTCTTCCGATATTCATCCTCGGATACTCTTTCTCCGGCCAGAAGTTCATTCACTGACATATCCAATTCTTCGCATAATGGGAGTAATAATGAGACCTCTGGGAAACCATTTCCCCGTTCCCATTTTGAGATCGTCTTATCACTGATTCCAAGGATATCCGCCAGCTGCCTTTGAGTATAGCCTTTGCTCTTACGTTCCCTGGCTATAAAATTGCCGATTTTAATCTGATCCATAGAATCCTCCTTTTGGTTCCATTATGGTTCTTCATATTTTGATTTCACACCCATGTAACGAAGAATATGGTGAATTTATGCTGATTCTATGCTCCGTAGAATCCCCCAATTTCTATATTATTGTTCTGATTTTATCACTGCCGGTTTTGAGGAGCAATAGTTTCGTCATTTCTATAGACCAGCGCAGGAGAGGGCAGTGTTTGTATGGAGACCACGGAGAGGGAGCGTGTCTGAATACAAACACTGCCCCCCTTCTCCAAATCTATAGAAAAATTTTAGAAAATGTTCGGTTGTTTCTTTTGTTTTATAGAATATAATGGCAATCGTAAAAATTGTATGATAGGCATTGACAGGGTAGAGAAGTTGGTGTATTATACCAATAGTACAGTGGTACATAAAGCATAGCATAAAAAATATAAGGAGAAGAGCTATGAGTGCATTGGTGGAAATCAGGGACATTTGCAAGGTCTATAATCCCGGCGAGAATGAGGTGCGGGCATTGGACCATGTGAGCGTCACAATTGATGAGGGCGAGTTTGTGGCCATCATCGGACAGTCGGGCAGCGGTAAATCCACGCTGATGAATATGCTGGGCTGTCTGGATATGCCTACCAGCGGAACCTACAGGCTCCATGGGCAGGACGTCGCGGACTTGAGCGACGATGAACTCTCGGATATTCGGAATCGGGAGATCGGCTTTATTTTTCAGGGATTTAATCTGATACCGAATCTAACGGCCCGGGAAAATGTGGAACTGCCGTTGATTTACAGGGGCGTTTCCAAGGGGAAGAGACGACAGTTGGCGGAGCAGGCTCTGGAGAAGGTGGGGCTCTCTCACCGCATGGAGCACAAGCCCTCCGAGATGTCGGGCGGACAGCAGCAGCGCGTGGCCATTGCCAGAGCCATCGCCCAGGCGCCGCCGGTGATTTTGGCCGACGAGCCCACAGGTAATCTGGATTCCCACTCCACAGGAGAGATTATGGGGATTTTGCGGGAGCTCTATGAGGAGGGCAGGACGGTCATCCTCATCACCCACGATAATGAGATTGCGGCTCGGGCAAAGCGGGTTATCAAAATCAGAGACGGAAAAATCGAGACAGACGAGATACAGGAGGATGCATCATGAAAAATATATTCAAAAAGAACTCAGGCGGGGAGGAGCAGACCAAGCCTGTCAGGGGCGGCAAGGGTGCTAAAAAGAAGAAAAGTAAAAAAACACTTGTTATTATAATTGTGGTGGTTATAGCACTGCTGCTTTTGATGCTGCGGGGCTGTGGAGGCGGAGAGAGCGGAGCCATGGTGACTACAACAAACGCGGAGCGGGGAAGTCTTCAGGAGAGCGTCAGCACCAGCGGCACCGTGTCGGCGGAGGATGTGACGGTATTTTTTGCACCCACGAACGGAAAGCTGGCGAATGTGAATGTCGCTGCGGGTGACACGGTGAAGGCGGGAGATGTGCTCATCGCCTATGACAGCACCAGACTGGACAGAGATTTCAGAGAGGCCACGCTGCGGCAGGAGAAGTCCAATGCAGGCTACAACAATGCCATTTCGGACAGCGCCGACAATCAGGCGAAGCTGAACGAGGCAACGACCAATCTCGCCGTGCTGGATCAGCAGCTCACGGATCAGAAGGCATATCTGAAGGATTTGGAGGCTAAGTTGAGCGAGAGCCAGCGGGGGACGCAGAATTCGCTGGCGGATGAAAATTATGATTTGACGAAGGATATAGCCAAGCTGGAGGAGGAAATGAAGGATCTGACTCCCGGCACGGACGAATATACCAAGAAAGAGAAAAAGCTGAAACAGAAGCAGTCGCAGCTCTCCCGCAACAATTATTTACAGCAGGTGGCCAATTCCTCGGATTATGTGGCAGAGATGCAGGCAGAGATTAAGAGAGTGCAGGAGCAGATTGCGGACGAGGAGGCTTACAAGGCGGAGATGCAGAGCCAGAAGAACGCAAGCGAGAACGGGGTGATGGACTCCTACGACAAAATTTCCTACGAGGCAGATAAAGAGCTTGCGGAGATTGCTTATGCGGAGGCGGAGAAGGCCTATTATGAGAGTAAATCCGGTCTCTGCGCGGAATTTGACGGCGTGGTGACAGAGGTGAGCGCTGTGCAGGGTTCCGTGGTGACTGAGGGCATGCAGCTCTGCAAACTGGAGAGCACCGAGAATGTGAAGGTGAGTCTCCAGGCATCCAAGCAGGATGTGGCGAAACTGGCCATAGGGCAGAAGGCGGAGGTCACTATCTCCGGCAATACTTACGCCGGAACGGTGAGCAAAATCAACCGCATGGCAAGCATGAACAATTCCGGCACTCCCATGGTGGGTGTAGAGGTACATATCGACGAGCCGGATGAGAAGATCATTCTCGGTCTGGACGCAAAGCTGACCATCGAGACCCGCTCCGTGGAGGATGCGCTGCTTGTTCCCGTGGAGGCGATCAATGCAGACAGAGAGGGAGATTTCCTCTATGTGGTAGAGGATGGCAAGGTGGTGAGAAAACCGGTGACCTGCGGTATTTCCAATGATACCTACACAGAGATCATTGAGGGCATCACGGAGGAAGATCAGGTCATCGTGACTTATTACGGCAGTCTGGAGGAAGGTATGGCAGTCACTGTCATGCCTACAATGTAGGAGGCTTCTCATGGCACAGATATGGGAATATATTAAGATTGCGCTCTTGAATATTAAGAGCAATAAAGGGCGTTCCATCCTTACCATGCTGGGCATCATCATCGGCATTTCCTCCGTCATCATGATTATTGCCATCGGAAACGGTGTGAAGGGCGGCATCAATGATGAGTTGAACAGTATGGCCGGCGGGCAGATTGCCGTCTATGCTTACGGCAACAATGACGAGGGAATCGCGCTTGACTTTACCGACGAGGACATCGATGCCATCATGGAGAAGGTGCCCCATGTGAAGGCTATTACGCCTCGCTGGAGCTTTGGCTGCAACTTTACGGGCAGAAAAGGAGTTTTTTGGGGATATGCCCAAATGGGAATGCCGGGGATGGAATATACCAGTAGTGATCCTATCGTCAAGGGACGATATTTTAACGACAACGACTATTACTCGGCCAATCAGGTCTGCGTCATCACGGAGAGCAGTGCAAAACAGCTCTTCGGCAATACGAATGTCCTGGGGATGACTCTGGAGATGAATATGTATGGTATCAGCCGGGATTTCACGATCATTGGAATCCGAAAGGACAATGCTTCCATGCTGTTCGGAGACACCGGCAGCATTTCTATGGAGTGTCCGCTGTCGGTGGTGTCAGCCTCCTATGGCTTTTATGTCTCTCTGGACAGTCTGCTGATTGTCAGTGACGGAGCGGAATATGCCACAGAGGTGGCGGAGAAGACCGTCCGCCTGTTGGAAAACCGGCACGATGTCCGCGGCAAGGATGTCATCATGGTAGAGAATTTTAATGACTATATGAGTCAGATAAATGACATCCTGAGCTACCTCACGATTTTTGTGGCCTTTGTGTCGGCAATATCCCTGCTGGTGGGAGGAATCGGAGTCATGAATATCATGCTGGTGTCTGTGACGGAACGGACCAGAGAGATTGGTATCAGAAAGGCGCTGGGGGCCAGAACGAGCTCCGTGCTGCTGCAGTTTCTGGCGGAGTCGGCGCTCATCTCCCTGTTGGGCGGACTCATCGGCATTGTGCTGGGTGTGTTGGGAGCTCAGGGCGTGTGCTCGCTCATTGGCTTTACCGCCACGGTAGATATAGGTACTGTGCTGGGAGCCAGCCTGTTTTCATCCGCAGTGGGAATCTTTTTCGGCATCTATCCCGCCAGAAAGGCGGCGCGTTTAAGCCCCATTGAAGCGCTGCGCCACGAATAAATAGTTCTTGCTTTTTTCGGAAGAAAACCATATAATTGTCTCATAGAAAATAAAGCACCTACAAGGTATTGGTTTGTAGGTGCTTTTTTCAGGGTGGAGGAGTTATGGTAGAACTGGATGTGAAAATCGAAGCTGCCGATTTATATGACTATATGCTGATGCATGCCTACAACAGTGCATCGGGACTTCTGGGCAGCGGCGTGGGAGCAGTGGCGGTGCTGGTGGGCATTTTAAAGGGGCAGCCTGTTTTTTTGGTGGCGGGCATTGTACTGCTTTTGTATCTGCCCGTAAATTTGTTTTTGAAGAGCAGACAGCAGGCTCTGAGCAATCCCGCATTCGGCCAGCCGCTGCACTATGTGTTGGACGAGCAGGGTATTACGGTTTCGCAAAACGGCGAGGAGCAGCATCAGGACTGGGGCGACATGGTGAAGGCAGTGTCCACCGGACATAGCATCATCGTCTATACCAGCAGGGTGAATGCCACGATTTTTCCCAGACGCGAGATGGGGAATAAAAGAACAGATGTTATAGAAATGATTTCCACGCATATGCCGCCTAAGAAAGTGCATATTCGCAGCTGACACCAATGGAGGATTAGCTGAGAGTGCAAAGAGAAATTCTAAAGGCTCCTGCCGGAGGATAGTGTGAAAAATAAATTTTTCACAAACAAACTTGTTTGTTTTGCAAATTTTGTGCCTGCGGCCCAAATTCGCAGGTTGCGGAAAGGCATGGTTATTAAAATGACCACAATTAAGACGATAGAGACGCACAGCCCCGAGGAGACCCGGGCGTTTGGGGAGCGTATAGGCCGGGAAGCCCGGCCGGGGCAGGTATACACGCTGATCGGCGATCTGGGCGTGGGAAAGACAGTGTTTACCCAGGGGGTGGCCGCGGGACTTGATATCTCCGGCCCGGTGAACAGCCCCACCTTCACGATTCTGCAGGTATATGAGGAAGGCAGACTTCCTTTTTACCATTTTGACGTCTATCGGATTGCGGATGTGGAGGAGATGGAGGAAATCGGCTGTGAGGACTGCTTTTACGGGCAGGGTGTCTGCCTGGTGGAATGGGCTGACCGCATTCGGGACGTTCTGCCGGAGCATTATATCGAGATTACCATAGAAAAGGATTTGCAAAAAGGTCTTGACTATCGCAGAATCACCATGACGCAGGGGGGATATCTATGAAAATTCTGGGTTTGGACAGCTCCGGACTTGTGGCCGGAGTAGCCGTGGCGGAGGACGGGGTTCTTCTGGCGGAATATAATGTCAATTACAAGAAGACACATTCTCAGACCCTGCTTCCCATGCTGGACGAGATCAGAAAAATGTTGGAGCTGGATATGAATACCATAGATGCCATCGCTGTGGCCTCCGGCCCCGGCTCTTTTACGGGGCTACGCATCGGCTCCGCCACTGCCAAAGGGCTGGGATTGGCGCTGGAAAAGCCGCTGGTGGAGGTGCCCACACTGGAGGGGCTGGCCTATAATCTCTTCGGCACAGGCGACCTTGTCTGTCCGCTGATCGATGCCAGGCGAAATCAGGTCTACACAGGAATATATGAGTTTGCGGGGACAGAGCTTTGCGTTCTGGAGCCTCAGGCTGCGGTGGATATTTCTATTATAATAGAACGAATCAATCAGTTGGGGGAGACCTGTCCCGGCAGAGGTGTGATCCTTCTGGGGGACGGCGTGCCGGTGTACCAGAGTCAGCTTCAGGAGCAGCTTAGGATTCCCTTCCGCTTTGCGCCTGCGTCCTGCAGCAGGCAGCGGGCGGGCAGCATTGCCGCTCTGGGGCAGATTTATTATACGGCGGGACGCATAGTATCCGCGGCGGAGCATCGTCCTGAGTATCTGCGAAAAAGCCAGGCCGAGCGGGAACTTGCCCGAAAAACGCAGGAGGAACAGGTATGAAGCCTTTGATTCGCCCTCTGCGGGCGGAGGATGCGCCTGCACTGGCACAGATAGAGCGGGAAATTTTCAGCATGCCATGGTCGGAACACGCTTTTCTGGAGCTTCTGGAGCGCTCTTATCATTTATATTTGGCGGCTGAGTGGGAAGGAATGCTTGTGGGCTGTGCGGGATTGACTGTTCTGGACAATGAGGGAGATATCGAAAAAGTAATGGTGAGAGAGGACTTCCGCAGGCGGGGAATCGCTGGTTCCATGCTGCGTGAGCTGATAGCGGCGGGCGAGAGCCTTGGCATCACGGAATTCACATTGGAGGTGCGGGCGGGCAACGCGCCTGCCATCCGTCTCTACGAGAAGTTTGGATTTGTGTCCGAGGGCATCCGTCCGGGTTTCTATGAAAAGCCCGCGGAGGACGCCGTGATCATGTGGCGGCGGCAATAATTACCACGCCCGATCAGACGCATTCCATAGTATACTCAAGATGTGCTATCATTCGACCGGATATGTCATTATCCGGCCGTTCGGACGGATAGCAGAAATCTATACTAGAGACTGCGGGAGGCACAAAATGCGAAAATATGGAAAAGTAATTTGCAATCAATGTAAAAAAGAATTAAAATCAGAAGGAAAGTATTTGAAGGAGGGCTGCTTTGCAGTGGATTATACCTTCGGGTATTTCAGCCGTAAGGACGGAACCAGACACAGATTTGATCTGTGCGAGGACTGTTATGACAGGCTGATCGGACAGTTTGCAATCCCTGTGGAGGAGGATGAGGAAACCGAGTTATGCTAGATGTTTGTTTGCTGGGGACGGGAGGCATGATGCCGCTGCCATACAGATGGCTGACCTCCCTGATGATGCGCTATAATGGAAAAAGTATTTTGATTGACTGCGGAGAGGGAACCCAGATTGCCCTGCGGGAGAAAGGCTGGAGTCCCAATCCCATCGATATCATATGCTTTACCCATTATCATGCAGACCACATCAGCGGTCTGCCGGGCATGCTCCTCACCATGGGAAATGCCGAGCGCACCAGCCCGCTGCTCCTCATAGGCCCCAAGGGTTTGACCAGAGTAGTCAATTCCCTCAGGGTGATTGCGCCGGAACTGCCTTTTGAGATTCAGTGCGTGGAGATCGGGGAGAGCGAACAGACATTTTCTTTTGACGGATTTCGGATTGAGGCTTTCAAGGTGAATCATAATGTGTTATGCTATGGATATAGCCTGAGTATCGACCGCACCGGCAGATTTGACAGAGAGCGGGCGGAAAGACAGCAGATTCCCATGAAATTCTGGAGCCGCCTGCAGAAGGGTGAGACCATTGAGCAGGACGGCTGTGTCTACACTCCCGACATGGTGCTGGGGGAGCAGCGCAGGGGACTGAAGGTGACTTATTGTACGGACACCCGCCCCACGGAGAGTATCCTGGCCCATGCCAGAGAGTCGGATCTGCTGATACTGGAGGGCATGTACGGTGAGCCGGACAAACTGGCCAAGGCCAGAGAGCACAAGCACATGACAATGTATGAGGCGGCGAAAATCGCGCGGGACGCAGATGTTCCCGAGCTTTGGCTGACCCATTACAGCCCGTCCCTCATGCGCCCGGAGGAATTTATTGCGGATGTGAGGAAAATTTTTCCAAATTCTGTGGCGGCGCGGGACGGCAGGACTACAGAGCTGAAATTTGAGGAAGACCAGGCTCATTGATTGGAAAAATCTGGTGAACCTGGAAAAAATCTGGAAAAGGAAAAAAGCATGAACAAAGGCGCGACACGCACAACAATTATTATATCTTTGCTGATAGTGGCCCTGGTGGGCTATTATGCATATTTGTCCAACAAGGACAGAGCAAGACGGGAGGAGTCTGCAGTGACTGCGGTGGAAGCTGCCCTGAGCAGAGATTTGAACAAGGATTATCCGCCAACTCCCAAGGAAGTCATCAAGTATTACAACGAGCTTCTCCGTTGCCTCTATAATGAAGAGAGCTCCCAGGATGAGATAGAGGCTCTGGGACTTAAGGCCAGAGAGCTCTATGACGAGGAGCTTTTGGAGGCCAATGAGCTGGGGGGATATCTGATCCGGCTTCAGTCGGACGTGAACGACTACAGAAATAACAATCGGCGTATCACGAATTTCAGCGTTGCTTCCAGTAATAATGTGGAGATGTTCGAGCAGGACGGTTATTCTTTTGCCAAAATCATGTGCGGTTACAATATAATGCAGGGTGGACAGAGCCATCCTTCCGACCAGGTGTATCTCCTGCGCAAGGATGCTGACAGACGGTGGAAAATTTACGGCTGGGAGGCTGCGGAAAATTTGGAGACGCAGGTCGAATAGCGGCGGAGAATACAGACTAATACAGACTCCGCAGCGGCAATGCATACTGTGGAAATCGGGACGGAATATGGACAACAATACGGGGAATGGTACGAATTACATATTAGCCATCGAGAGCTCCTGCGACGAGACGGCGGCGTCGGTGGTACGAAACGGCAGAGAGGTGTTATCCAATGTGATTGCCTCCCAGATTGCGTTACACACATTGTACGGCGGCGTAGTGCCGGAAATTGCTTCCCGCAAACATATTGAAAAAATCAATCAGGTCATTCAGGAGGCACTGCGGGAGGCGGGGGTGACGCTTAAGGATATCACTGCCATCGCGGTGACCTATGGTCCCGGGCTTGTGGGGGCGCTGCTGGTGGGAGTTTCGGCGGCGAAGGCCATCAGCTTTGCCACAGGGATTCCGCTGGTGGGCGTGCATCATATAAACGGCCATATCAGCGCCAATTATATAGAACATCAGGATTTGCAGCCTCCGTTTGTCTGCATGGTGGCCTCGGGCGGGCATTCTCATCTGGTGATTGTGGAAGATTACGGCGTGTACCGGCTTGTGGGGCGCACAAGGGACGATGCGGCGGGAGAAGCATTTGACAAGGTGGCCCGGGCCATTGGTCTGGGATATCCCGGCGGACCAAAGATCGACAGGCTGGCCAGAGAGGGCAATCCCGATGCCATTCCGTTCCCGAGGGCAAAGGTGGCGGAGAACGAATACGATTTCAGCTTCAGTGGTCTGAAGAGTGCGGTACTCAATTACCTCAACAGCTGTGAGATGAAGGGGGAGCCGGTCTGTCAGGCGGATGTGGCCGCTTCATTCCAGAGGGCGGTCATCGATGTCTGTGTGGAGCATTCCATGGCGGCGGTGCGCGAATTCGGTTTTGACCGCTTTGCCATTGCGGGCGGCGTGGCCTCCAATTCCGCCTTGCGGGCGGCTTTTGAGGAGGCATGTGCAAGGCAGGGAGTGAAATTCTACCGCCCGAGCCCCGTATTCTGCACAGATAATGCGGCCATGATTGGCGTGGCCGGATACTATGAATATCTCAGAGGAGTGCGACATGGCTATGATTTGAATGCCGTGCCGAATTTAAACTTATGAAAAATGGAAAACGCTGTACTGCCATCGTTCTCTCCGCGGGTAGCGGAAACCGCATGAAGAGCGATGTACCCAAACAATATATGACTTTGGCGGGAAGACCGGTGATCTGGTACGCTCTTCGGGCGGTGGAACGCTCCAGGATAATTGACGACTGCATTCTGGTGGCTGCTGCTGAGGACTTGGAGTTTGTATCAGAGGAGATTGTCAAAAAGTATAATTTTTCCAAAGTGGATGCCGTCACCCCGGGGGGAGCGGAGCGCTACGATTCCGTGATGTCCGCCCTTCGCGTGATAGAGAACGGGGGCTTAAGCGTCCCGAACCATGACGGCTATGTGTTCATTCATGACGGGGCGAGACCGTTTTTAACGGAAAAGATGTTGGCGAGGCTGGCTGACGCGGTCAGCGAGTATCATGCCTGTGTGGCGGCTATGCCCGCCAAGGACACGATTAAGATTTCGGATGACGAGGGATTTGCACTTCAGACTCCGGACAGAAGGTCGGTTTGGAGCGTGCAGACGCCCCAGGTCTTTGACACGCAATTGATCATCGAGGCTTACGGGCGGCTGTTTGGCAGGCTGCAAAGACTGCAGGAGCAGGGAATCGCCATAACGGATGACGCCAGCGTGGTGGAGCTTTTTACGGGCTGCAGAGTGAAAATGGTGGAGGGAGCGTATGGCAATATTAAGCTGACCACCCCCGAGGATATGATTGTGGCGCAGGCATTTCTCAGAGAGATATTAAAAAATGACAAGAACGCGTAAGCTCAATTGTACATATTGTATAAGATGGTTTTCCCAAAAGTGCACAAAAGAATTTGTGTTTTGTCGTCAGTTTGACCAGTATATTAAAAAAATAAGGCAATTTTTAGATGAAAAACATGATAAAACAAGCATATTTTAACCATTATGCCCTAAAAATATACGTTTGTGCAAAAATTGTTGCTTGCAATTTGTACAGAACAATGTTACAGTATATATAAGCCGAGCAATGTTCGGCAGAAACAATATCATTTTAATCTATTTTTAGGGAGGAAAGAAATGAAGAAGAAAGTATTATCTGTACTTCTTGCAACCGCTATGGTAGCTTCGCTTGCGGCTTGCGGCAACAGCAATCAGCCCGCAAACCAGCCCAGCAACACTCCTAGCGATTCAAACGCACCTGCCCCCAGTTCCAGCGAGGCACCGGAGGTAACTTACGATCTCAAGCAGGTTAAGATCATGGTAGATGGTACCCTGAACCTGACTGAGGAGACCGGCCTGAAGGAGTTCGAGGAGGCATGGGAGAAGGAGGTTGGCGTTGATCTGGTTATCAACAAGCCCGACCACTCTAACTACTCTGAGGCTCTGGCTCTGGCTCTGGCAGGCAGCGACAAGCCCGATGTGGTTCTGATGCCTGCAGCTATGTACTCTCAGTATGCATCTTTCGGCACTGTTCTCTGGGATATGACCGATGCATACGAGAATGCAGATTTCCAGTCTGCACTCAACGCTAAGAGCGTTGTAAACGAAGGTAACTATGTGAACGGCAGAATGTACGGCATGAGCCCTGCCGCTGGTAACGGTTGCGTTACTTATGTGAAGAAGGCATGGCTTGACAATCTGGGCATGAGCGTAGATGACATCAAGACTTATGATGATTTCTACAACATGCTGGTTAGATTCACCACAGAGGATCCCGATGGCAATGGCGTGGATGGCGATACCTATGGTATCATCGCTCCTGGTCTGGTTTCCACCGAGGCTCCTTGGACCAACTATCTGCCTGAGTTCTGGCAGAACGCTTATCCCGCATTGCTGCAGGATGAGACTGGTGTATGGTATGATGGCTTCCAGACTGAGGAGACCAAAGAGGCTCTCGAGAGACTGCGCACCGCTTGGGCTGCAGGCGTTATCGACCCTGATACTTCCGCTTTCGTAGGCGAGACCAAGAGCACCCGTGAGAAATGGTTCGGTAATGACCAGAAGGGTACTGCAGGCTGCTTCGCATACTGGGCAGGTACCTGGAGACAGACTCTGACCAACAACTTGTCCAAGAACCAGGTTGACACTGAGGTAGTTCAGTTGCCTCTGATTGCTGAGATGGATGGTTTCCTTGATAGAAAAGCTCCTGTATGGGTTATCATGAATGATACCTCTCTCTCTGAGGCAGAGAATAACGCACGTGGCCAGGCTATCTTCGATGCATTCTTCGAGACCATGCTGGATGGCGGTAACGTACAGCTTATGTGGACTTATGGTCTTGAGGGTATGCACTGGAGCATGGCTGCTGAGACCGTTGTAGTGGCTCCTGATAACCCTGATAAGAGAAAAGAGACCACTTATGAAGAGGGACAGTTCCATATGCTTCCCGGCATTCTGGACAATACCGCTCTCTACAGCAAGAACCACATTGACAACATCCTGAGCATCCGTGATCTGCCTTCACAGTATAATGCATCTGCTGCATCTGATCTTGCTACAGAGTCCAGCGCTGCATTCTATGCAAACGCTATCTCTGCACCTGCACTGCCCAGCTCTACTACCTATGCAGTACAGTCTGCAGTTATCAATGACGCTGTTCAGGTAGCAGTAAACGCAGTTGTTAAGGGCGAGAAGGATTACGATGCTGCTATGCAGGAGTATCTGGCTACTGCTGGCGCAGTTGTTGAGACCGTTCTGGCTGAGCTGAACAATCCCCAGTAGGATTTGAACAGTAAATAATTAAATAAGAGGTTCATTGAACAGCGTTCTTGAACCGAATGTAAAGCCTGTCCTGTTCCTCGGAGGGAGAACCCTACCGGGGGCAGGACAGACCTTTATAAAGAGATTTAGAAAGGTATTATGGGAGAGGAAGGAGCAAAAAAGTATGAGCAAAAAGAAAGTCACTACCTCTACAGGTGCAGTGGTAAAACAGAAGCCACTTGGAATGCGCATCTGGAATCATCGTGGTTACTATGTAATGTTTTTACCTGTGCTTGCTTTTTTGGCTGTAGTGCATTACTGGCCTATGCTGGGTATCAGATATTCCTTTTATCAGTACTATACAGTAATGGCGCCGAAGTTTGTAGGACTTCAGAATTTTAAGAATATGTTTGCCACCAATCAGTTCTGGATTGCGTTTGGCAACACCTTGCTTTTGAGTATAATGAAGTTGATTATTACGACCATCACTTCCGTAGTCGTATCCATCTTCTTGAATGAGATGGGCAATCTCTTCGCGAAGAAGAGCTTGCAGACCATCATATATTTGCCCCACTTTATGTCATGGGCAGTAGTAGCAGGTATCTTCACTCTGTTCCTGTCTGCTTCCAACACTGGTGTGCTGAACGGAGTTCTGCATGACTGGGGACTTTTGGATCCGAGCGTCAGCATCAGCTACCTGGAGGAGCCGAAGATGTGGAGAACCATTTTCTACATCATCAATATCTGGAAGGAGACCGGTTGGGGAACCATTATCTTCCTGGCTACACTGTCCGGTATCAATCCCGAGTTGTATGAGGCTGCTGATATCGACGGAGCAACCCGTCTTCAGAAGATTCGTTATGTCACCGTACCTGCTCTTGCAAATACCATCTTTACCGTGCTGATTCTGAATCTGGCTAAGGTTATGAATATGTTCGAGTCCGTATTCGTATTATACAATGCATCCGTATACAAGGTTGCGGACGTTATCTCTACCTACATATACAGACAGAGTTTTGGTACTGCGGTTGCAGACTATGGTTATTCCACGGCGGTTGGTTTGTTTAAGTCACTGGTTGGCGCAGCGCTTGTGTTGATCTGTAACTGGGCAAGTAAAAAAGGCCGCGGCCGTGGCATTATTTAGGAGGTGCGGATATGGCAGAAGCAAAAGCTGTTTACAAAAAAAAGACGAAGTTTTCCTTGTTTGCTGTGATTAATTATGTTGTGTTTATTATCATCGGTCTGATTATCCTGCTTCCTATCTGGAAGGTAGTAGTGGATTCCTTCAGCGCAGTGGGTGTGTATCAGTTTAAATTATTGCCCACTCAGTTCACTCTGGATGGTTACAAGACCATTCTGCAGACTGGTGCTCTGTACAGACCTTTCCTTAACTCTGTAATCACAACGGTTGCAGGCGCGCTTTTGGGTCTGGTTCTTTCCACCCTGGGCGGATATGTAATGATTCAGTTTGAAATGCCCGGACGCGGTATTCTGGCCTTCCTGCTCTTGTTTACCATGATTTTCTCCGGTGGTATGATTCCTGAGTATCTGGTATTCGATCAGATTGGTTTGAAAAACAGCATGTGGGTTATCGTTGTAAAACATGGTATCAATGTTTATAATCTGGTGTTGATGCGTAATTTCTTTGAGGGCATTCCTGCCAGCTTGTATGAGGCTGCCAAGATTGACGGATGTTCCCCGATGGGAATTTTCTTCAAAATTGTGCTTCCTCTGTCCAAGGCAGCTCTGGCTTCCATCGGTCTGATGTTCGCCGTGACTGTTTGGAATGATTACACCACACCCAGAATTTACATCACCGATAATAATCAGACGAACTTCCAGTATAAGCTGCGAACCATGATTATGGACGGCGACACGCCGACAACACAGTATACCATTTCACAGTCAACACTGTATAATGCAGGTATTGTGGCGGCAATCCTTCCCTTCATGGCTTTGTATCCTTTCCTGCAGAAGTATTTCGTTACCGGTGTGAATATCGGTGCCGTAAAGGAGTAAGCCACCGGCAGTATTATAAGAAGAATTTATATGACTGGGGGAACCTTGATTTTATAATCGCGGTTCCCCTGTTTTTTTAAAACTTTTGGAAGTTTTTATGAGAATCGGAAAGAGCAGGTTGAAGACTATGAATAAAATTTTTTGGGCCGGGGATTCTACCGTGCAGACAAATGATATAAGTACCTATCCGCAGACTGGTATCGGTCAGGCATTTTCCCTTTATGTAAAAGAGGATATTACCATATGCAATCACGCTAAGAACGGACGCAGCACCAAGAGTTTTATGGATGAGGGTAGACTGGAGAAGATAGACCAGAATATTGGTCAGGGAGATTTTCTTTTTATTCAGTTTGGACACAATGACGAGAAAAACCAGGATCCGGCAAGATACACGATTCCGGGCGCCAGTTTTGACGACAATCTCCGTACCTTTATCAATGTCGCCAGAAAGCACGGCGCACATCCGGTATTGATTACTCCATTAGAGCGCAGATGTTTTGACGAGAACGGTATTTTGGGCCCCGGCGCACACGGCGATTATGTGGCGGCCATGAAAGCGGTGGCTGAGGCGGAACAGGTTCCGTTGGTCGATCTGTATGCCATGAGTCGTGAGACGATGTCAAAGGCGGGTATGGAGAAGACGAAGGAGTGGTTTATGAATATTACTCCTGATACTTACGCAAGTTGTCCTCAAGGCAAGCAGGACAATACCCATCTGCAGTATGCAGGAGCCGTGACCTTTGCAGGATTGATTGCCGAAGGACTGAAGGCTTGCGGCGGAATTTATGCCGAGCTTCTGAACGATCCGAACAAAAAGCCGGAAGGTCTAGAGGACGGAGATAAGGCGTGATCTTTTGCTGTATTTTTGCTAAAATTTTTGCAAAAAGCTGTTGACAGAAAAAGCTATTTTTGATAGAATAATCCTTGCCGCTGATGAGCGGATTCGATGGAGAGATATCGAAGTGGTCATAACGAGGCGGTCTTGAAAACCGTTTGTCCGCAAGGGCGCGTGGGTTCGAATCCCACTCTCTCCGCTAGGAGATAAGGGATTGTCTCCACGAAGTAAATAGAGTATTTAGAATCAACTTATTTTGGAGAAGTACCCAAGAGGTTGAAGGGACACCCCTGGAAAGGGTGCAGGTCGTTAATAGCGGCGCGAGGGTTCAAATCCCTCCTTCTCCGTT
>JAIDDH010000054.1 GCA_029055435.1 Acetatifactor sp. | reverse complement strand
GGTGAAAAAAGAAAGGACACCGCGCTGTGCGATGTCCCTTCTGAACAGCGTGCAGGAAAAGAGACTTGAACTCTCATGGTATTGCTACCACACGGACCTGAACCGTGCGCGTCTGCCAATTCCGCCATTCCTGCGAACAAAAGTTATTATAACTTGTTTCCCATGTAATGTCAATAGAGTTTTTTTAATTTTCCAAAAAACAAGTAAAACAGACAAAAAAGCACCCGGGGAACATACTTCCCCGGGTCGATGTACAGCCCGAACATAACCGCTTATCCAAAAACAGCTGTAACAGCTGTGACAATAATCTTAGAAATAGCTGTTATAAATATTTCCTCTGCTGAAGGCCGCATTGTATGTGCCGTCTACAGTGTAGGTGTTCGTTCTGGACGCCTCTCTGTCTGCAGCATAATCAATCATGGACGCCTGTGCGGAAACACGATAGCCATAGGAACCGTTGCCGTTGAACAGGCTCTTCACACTGCCCATATCCGACTTCATGAACGCATCCTTATCCAGAGCCAGCGTTCCATCCTTATTAATCGAGATACCGATTTTATTCAGAGACTTCTCATTGGCGGCAGTGTTATTCATCATACTCGTGCTGCGGCTGTTCACATTGGCATTGTCTGCCTCCTTCGCTGTGGTAATCACAGAATTGTAATTAGTCACAAACTTGTTCACCGCATCGTAAATTGCATTGGTGTCATAGCCTCTGGCAGTGGACTCCACACCCTTCTCGTCCTTAGTGGTGATGTCCTTCTCCCTAAACACGGATTTGCTGCCGGTGGTAATCAGTGCATCTGCAGAAGTCTTCAGCGCATCCGCCGCATTCTCTACCTTGTTCAGCTTCTTTACGTCATCTTTGGTCACCGCTTTCTTGGTCAGATTGCTGTTCGCCCTGGTGAGCTCGTCGATGACATTGCTGTGATTATTCTTTTTGCTCTTACTGGTGCTGTCGGTCTTATCCGCAGTATAATATGCCTTCATCAGCCTGCCATAGCTGCCATTCTTGAGGCTGGCATAATCGCCTAACAGACCCGACATGCCGGAGAATCCACCGGAATTGGAATTCCCGCCAAACATGTTCATAGAAGAAAACAAATAGGAATAATTTTGTCTCGTGTTAATATTCATGCTTTAACCTCCTTGTACCGCCGTCATCCGGCTGCCTGAAACATCGGGCGTCCATGCCCTTTCCATTTTGCATCATTATTCTATTATTTGTATCGGCAAAAACAAGAGCTGACTGAAGGTTTTCTAAAAATTCTTTTTCAGATTTTATCAATTTTGGGGAATTATTTTGTAACCCTCCGGGCTTTGCCGTATAAGCCGGGCCGTCTGTCGGGTATACTGATGAATATACCCAATATAAAACATGCCATTATAAACAGTATAAAATAAAGAAAAGGAGACAACATCATGCAGTTATCACTGGAAGGCATTAAAAAAAATCAGGACGCCTACATGAAGGCGGGCTACGCGCTACCCACCTTTGACTACGAAAAGGTGCGGCAGAACACCCGCCAGAATCCACTCTGGATTCACTTTGGCCCCGGCAATCTCTTCAGGGCTTATCAGGCTCATGTCGTCCAGGAACTGCTGAACGCCGGGAAAATGCACACCGGACTTATCGCCGCAGAGGGCTATGACTACGAAATCATCGAAAAATCCAGTCTCCCCTATGACAATCTCACAATTCTCGCCACCCTGAACCCTGATAATTCGGTGGAAAAAACCGTAGTCGCAAGCATTATGGAATCTCTGCTTCTGGACAGTGAAAATGAGGCTCAATTCCTGCGCCTGAAGGAGATTTTTGCCAATCCGTCCCTACAGCTTGCAAGCTTCACCATCACGGAAAAAGGCTATGCCACCACATCCCCGGACGGCGAGATTCTCCCCGCCATTGCCGCGGACTTTGCAGCCGGACCGCTGCGCCCCGCCTGCTATTTGGGCAAAGTAGCCGCCCTCCTCCACCACCGCTTCCTGTCCGGCGGATTTCCCCTTGCCATGGTCAGCATGGACAACTGTTCCCACAACGGAGATTTGTTAAAATCCGCCATGCTCTCCTTCGCCGAGCATTGGAGCCGGGCAGGACTCGCCGACCAGTCATTTGCGGACTATATCCGGGATTCCTCCCGGGTCTCCTTCCCGCTGACTATGATCGACAAAATCACGCCCAGACCCGACCCCAGAGTGGAAGCACTGCTCTCAGAGGATGGCGTGGAGGATTTATCTCCTGTCACCACCGCCAAAAACAGCTATGCCGCCCCCTTTGTCAACGCGGAAAAATGCGAATATCTGGTAATTGAGGACGTCTTTCCCAATGGACGCCCGCCCCTGGAACACGCAGGCATCTTCTTTACGGACCGTGAGACGGTGGACAAGGTAGAAAAAATGAAGGTCTGCACCTGCCTGAATCCCCTGCACACAGCACTGGCCATCTTTGGCTGCCTCCTGGGCTACACCTCCATCGCAGAAGAGATGCAGGATCCCGCCCTGAAAAAGCTGTTGGAAGGACTGGGCTACAAAGAAGGACTGCCGGTGGTAGTTCACCCAGGAATCATGGAGCCCAAAGCCTATCTGGACACCGTGCTGCGGGAGCGCTTCCCCAATCCCTTCCTGCCGGACTCCCCCCAGCGCATCGCCACAGACACCTCCCAAAAGCTCCCCGTCCGCTTCGGCGAGACCATCAAAGCCTACCAGAGACAAAAGGATTTACAGGTCTCCAGCCTGACCCTGATTCCTCTGGTGTTTGCCGGCTGGCTGCGGTATCTCATGGGAATAGACGACGAGGGAAACACCTTCACTCCCAGCCCCGATCCCGCCCTGCAGACGGTCTCTCCCCTGGTGGCAGACTATTCCTTAAGCAGCTCCGCCAAGGATTTAAGCCGACTGGACGAACTGCTATCCAACGAAAAAATCTTCGGCGTCAATCTGAAGACCGCAGGTCTTGCTGAAAAAGTAAAACAATTTTTTGCGGAACTCTCCGACCGCCCCGGCGCTGGACGGGCCACTCTGGA
>JAIDDH010000053.1 GCA_029055435.1 Acetatifactor sp. | reverse complement strand
ATTTAAAAGACGATTCTTCTGCATGTCTGGAATTGGCTGAGATTTCTGAAGACTTTTATGTGCCCATAGGCGGCTGGCAGATCGCGCTTATCAAAACAGGGGTGAGGCATGAGATTCTCTTTCAGGAGACAGAAAGTGACCTTGCGGCACAGGCAAAAGAGTATGTGGAAGAAAATGCGTGGTTTCTGGCATGGATGCAGCAAAACGGCAAGCCGATATGGGGCGATGAGGATGCGCATGTCTTGATGGAACCGACATGGCGGATCGATTTTGAAAAGGGATCAGTGACTTTTCAGATGGTAGAGGCAGAAGATGAGGCGATGGTATTGGAAGCCTATGCTCATGGAGGGAACAGTGAAGACAGGCTTTTGCTTTCCTGCCGGATCTTTTTTGCGCGGGAGGCGGGCGTCGATCGGTATACGCCGGCTTATGATGAGGCGTTTGGCTTCAATGGCCTGACAATCAGGAATACGGAGGATATCTGGCTTCGGGATGAGGTGCAAAAGCAGGTTCGGGAGGAACAGCAGCAGAGAAATATAGCGCCATGGCAGGGAGAAAATTCTCTTTCGGAGGAGATTTACGGGCTGCTGCGGGAAGAAGCGTGGACAGGCCTGTTTGGAGAGGAGAATGCCCTTTTAGAATCTTATAGGTTGGAGCTGACAGAGGATACGGAAATCTTTATGCAGAGAGCGGCGGAGACGGATTGGAGAAAGAGCATCGGGCTGGATGCCAAGGACGGGGAATGTAAATGGGCTTATCGCTGGCTGGAAGATGGAAGTGAAAATTTTCTCTCCTGCATTAATTATAATTATGCAAAGGACAGTATTCAGTGGTGGAAGATGGGCGAAGCGGGACTGGAAGAATATGCTTATGTCACCGAAAGCTATGATCCGTCACAAATGATCTGTTGTGATGGGCGGTTTTATTGCATCACCGAAGCCGTTCCCGAATATAGGGGAGGAGAAGTGTACACGAAGGTTCTGGAAATCGGCGACTCGGAAAATTGGAGGACTTCCAGTTTTTCTATTCGGACCAGACCCTTTGAGGATCAGGATATCGTCTGTATTCCCCTGTATGAGGAGGAAGGGATTTCTCACGAGGTGAAGGAGTACGTGCAGGAATGGTATGAAGCGATAGGGGAAGCGTGTATAGGAGGCAAATGGGGATGGGGAATCTCACTTTTTGCCGGCACGGAGGAGAGAGGACTGACGGCAGAGGAGAGCAGGATGCTGAACAGTCTTTCCGACGGCAGGAACTCGTATGCCAATCACCGTTACTTTGCCTGTGATGTTGACAACGACGGTATAGTGGAATATGGACATGCCAACTATAGGAGTTATCTGGACGTCACATTTTATGAAAAGGAGAATGGGGAATTCCGCGTCATTGCGCTGGAGGAGGTGCTGCCTGATTCAGATTCCAATCTGAGCAGCACAGCCGAAGCCTTTGTGGAAACATCGGTTTTGCGGCAGCTCTGGTGCGAGAAGCTGGGGGATGTGACATGTCTTTTTACGGTGGAGGAATTGGCATATTCGCCGGATTATATCCTGCGCATCCGTGTGCTCAAAGACGCCTATGTGGAGGATAAAGCGATTTATCTGCTCAAGGCGGATATGGAGGAATCTTGCCGGGACTGGGATTTATTAGAAATTACGCCATCTGCAGAGGCTGTAGGGTGATTAGAGCATTTATGGGTGTTCTGCCTTACTTGTATACCATAAGTGAGGATGAATAAACGAGCTTGCATCTATGAAAGCATGAGTAATAGAGAAGGAGAGCCATATGTTTGGGAAAAAGAAGAAAACCTCAGAACCCGTTATTTTAGCGGAGAGCTGGTCTCCAAGCTGTCGGATACAGGCACTGGTGGAGGAGAGTGACACCTGCTGTTACTTTTATCTCTGGTTTTATCCGGGAACGGAGAATGCCTACATAAAAAATTGCTTTATATGTAATGTGGCAAAAGCGCCGGACAAAATTGATGTAGATGCAATGAAAAGAGGTATGGCGCCTGCGATGCCGGCAGAATTTGTGAAACATGATGCAGATGGCATCCGGTTGAATCGGGAAATGCTGTCCATCGTCTGGTTTGAGGAAGGAGATGCGGCGGCGCTTTTGGAGGGAGATACGCTGCTCTGTGTAATTCCCGGTTGGAGCGGTTATCAGGGATTTAACGGATATTCCAGATATGCTTTGGGGACAGCGCCTTATGCATGGGAGCTGACCCCGGCGGAAGAGGTGCTGGGAGCCAGAGTGGCCAAAAGCCGGGAGTTTTGGGATTATTTTGAGGATGGATATTGGCAGGATGTGCAACAGATGCATCTGAAGGCACTGGAGGATTTTTTTGGCGAACAGGAAAAATATTTTGCAATCGACGGTGGAAAATTTCCGAACAAAGCATTGATTGCAGGCACACAGGATGGCGTGCATTATGGTATTACCGCAGGGGTCAGCCTGCTTCCCATGCCGCAGGTAGAGCAGTATTTTCAGGAGGAAGCATCGGATTTCCGAAGGATAGAGCTCGGATTTGCAGCATCGGAGGCGCAGAGTGATATATGTATGAAAATGTATTCCTACATTTCGACTATATCCGGTATCCCATGGCGGGAAATAAGCTTTCTGGGACACGGGCATACCATACCTTGTGATGCGATAGAAGGTTTTAGTGCTGTGTGGCTTTTGAATTCCAGACTTTTACCTCAGACAGCCGCTCCATCTTATCCTGATTTTATGGGAGATAAGATCAATTTGCTCTGGTTAGTTCCCTTAAAGGAAGAGGAATTCAGGAAACTTAAGGAAATTGGAACAGAAGAGGCGTTAAAGCTGCTGGAGGGAGGATTGAAGGAAATTTCCGTGTTCAATGGAGCCGGGAAGTTTCAGACCCTGAATAATGTCAGAACTTAAAGTGACACACGTAAAATAAACAGACCGTTTTTGACGGAAAAGCTATATATGCCGCCGTAATGTTCCACAATGGTACAAATACTGCGGATGCCGATTCCGTGGTTCGGTTTGGCTGCAACCGGAATTCCATGTGAGAAAACAATGTCTTCTTCTACGCAGGAATTGGAAATCTGCAAAAATAATTTACCCTTTTCTTCATAGGAAGAAACGTCAATCAGGCAAGGCAATCCTTTTTCTTTTATCTTCTGACAGGAGTGCAGTGCGTTTTCGAGGGCATTGGATAAAAGTACGCACCAGTCGTTTTCCGATATCCTGATTTCCTGTGGAATTGATGCCTTGATGCTGATTGCGATGTCATAATCTTGGGTGCGTCTGGAAAAGGCGGATAAAATAAGGTTTGTCGCTTCGTTTTCGCAGTAGACTATTACTTTTGCCGCCTCGATTTCCGAACAGATTTTATGAATATAGACTTGCGCCTGATTGGTGCGCTCGTTTTCGATGCAGGAGAGAAGGAACTGCATATGGTGGCGCAGGTCATGACGGTGCGTGATTGTCTTTTGCTGTGATTCCCGAAGCGCCGCGATTTCTCTGACGGACTGCGTTATCTGCAGGTTAAGGATTTCCCGTGTCTGTTCCATCTGGATACGGATTTTTTCTGTCTGTGAGGCGCGCAGCACAAACATTAAATAAGTCAGGCTGCATACGAAAGGCATAAATTCCAGCACGACAGGACTTCCTGTTGAAAGCAGATTGGTGTAGAAAGTTGTCATATAATCAAAAACGTAATATAGCAAGGGAACCAGCCCGAACCAGCATTTTTCATTTGTCGTACAGTTTGAAATGGTGCGGAAGGACGGCGCGAAAAAATGCAGTATCAGAAACAGCAGCGGCAGTGTGATGATAAGTTCAACAATATCCTGCATAATTGGTCCGCATGAAAACAGCGCCACAGCAAAAAGCGCAAGCCATCTGCGCACCTGACAGAACAGATATGCGATTAAAACCGAAATCGACGACCAGAGAAATTCTCCGTTTACAATCCGAAGAACGATTATCAGTGGAACATGTGTAATGAGCGGAGAAAAGTATTTGACGGTAGACACATCGGTAAAAAAGCAGAAAATGCCGTGAAACAGCAGACTTGCACATACACTGCCTGCCATAATGAGCCTTTTTTTCCACGTCCAGCGGATAGTGCAGAATCCTGCGGACAGGATGGTGCCAAAAAGTCCTACAGTCACAAGGTTTATGACAGAGATTATATTCATGATATTAATACCTGCTTTCTGCTGAATGCGTATTCAAGATAAAGGTTCTTGATTTTGGAGCATTTTCCGTGTGGTATGGGAATCTCCACTTGGCTGTCCATCGTAATTGTCTTGTAGGAAATATTGCGGACGTAATCCATATTGATTAAATATGAACGGTGCGGCTGTAAAAAATTTTTGTAAGAAGACAGTATATTTCTCAAATCGTATAGTTTTCCAATGCTTTCCACGACAGTTCCATTCTCCATATGAAACAATAAAGTGCGTCCGATGACTTCACAGTATTCCAGTTTATCTAAATCGATCTGCGAGATGCCGTTTTTGCACGGCACAATCAAATTGCTTTGCTGTGTTTTCTTACAATCTTCAATAACGGAATCCATCAGCTTGAAAAAGCATTCGGCGCAGATTGGCTTAAGCTGGTAAAAATATGCGCCGACAGTGTAGGATTGCACGGCAAATTCGGCCGATGATGTTAAAAAGATTATTTTTACGGCGTTATCATACTGCCGGATTTTTTGGGCCAGGCTGATTCCGTTTTCTTCCGGCATGATGATATCCAGAAACAGGATATCGTAATGTATTCTCTTTTCAATGTCTGAGAGCAGTTCATAAGGAGTTTGAAAAGCCGTATATCTAATATCACAGTTAAACTGTGAGCGGTATTGGTCCAGCAGGGCATTTATTTCATTTAATGAGTAGAAATCGTCATCGCAAAAAGCAATTTTTATCATGTCTGTATCTCTCTCTTTTCCGTGAGTTTTAAATCCATATTACCAGTATAACATAGTATAACACAAAAAGCGTCATATGAGGTCCTAAAAATATGATTGACACAAATCGACCATGTATGGTAATGAATCGACCATCGTATTTATTTACATTATTTTTTCCCACAGATATAATGGACATGATAAATAGTTGACAAGGAGGACTAAGTATGAAATTGCGCAAAAGATTGAGTGCAGTTATTCTGGCAGCTGTAATGATGGTTTCATCAATACAGGTTCCGGCAAGGGTATCCTATGCCGCACAGCTGCCTGAAGACAGCATTGGACTCGAACAGGAGATTTTCGACGGTGCAATAACGGATGACGTAAGTCATGCGGGGGATGATAAGCTGCCGGATGATGATTGGCAGACGGATGCCGGCAACATGGAAGATGTAACACTCTATGCGGCTACATATGCCGAAAGTGACCTGTATACATATCTGTATCAGGAGATGATGAAACGTAATACGCGTATTGATATTGAATCATACCAAATAGGCTATAAGAATGCAGACAGTCTGGTAAGCGGTGTGCTCAATGAGCATCCGGATCTTTATTTTGTAAAGAAGAAATTCAGTATCAATGTAAATGCCAGCGGCACTAAAATCACCAGTCTTGTTATGAATTATTCCAACGACTATGACGACAGTGCTTTTAATGACAGCGTCAAAGAAGCGTTGTCCTGTGTGAACGATGAGATGAGCGATCTGGAGAAGGTGATTGCCCTGCATGATTATCTTGCCGTCAACATTGAGTATGATTATAAGAATCAGCAGTCAGGGACTCTTCCGGACGTGTCATATACGGCATACGGAGCATTGGTGAACCATACAGCTGTATGCGAAGGATATGCGCTGGCGTATAAATATCTTTTGAACCGGCTTGGTATTGAGTGTTATTTGGTTACGAGCGAATCAATGAAACACGCATGGAACATGGTTAAGCTGGATGACGAATACTATCATGTGGATGTGACAAGCGATGATCCCGTATGGGACAAGGTCGGACAGGTAAGGCATGATTATATGCTCTTTAGCGACGAAGCCCATATGGAGAAATATTCCGGTTGGAAGGTGTGGTATGCCAGCAGCGAACTTACATATAAAGCTACGGACGATAGTTATGATCTTGCATTTTGGAAAGACAGCAACGCCCCGTTGGTGTTTAGCGAAGGCGGCTGTTACTATGTGTCCGGAGACGGCAGTATCAGAAAGGGAAACTGTGCGGATTTCGTAAACCAGGGACCGGAAATAGCAAACATTGGAAGCTGGCCCACATGGGATCAGAGCGGCACCTGGCCCGGCGTATATTCCGGTCTGTATATGATAGACGGACGGTTGTACTATAACGATCACTCTGCAATCTACAGTATCAAGACAGACGGAACGGACAGGCAGACTGCGTTTACTGCGGACACATCGAACGGTTACATCTACGGCAGCGCATACCGTCAGGGCAAGGTGTACTATGCCCTGCATAAGAGCCCGAACCTGACGGCAAAAGAGGATGTGCTGGTTGCCGAGATTACGGGAGTCAGCGGTGTGGAGGTGGACCCTTCGATTCCGGAGGTGGGAATGAAGGAAGGGTGGGGTATTACTCCGTCTTATCCGAAAGAGGGAGAAGAAGAATTCTTTACATACTCCGAAAGATGGGACGAAAGGTATATTTGTAACCTGTGTCCTTCCCCAAAAGGTATATGCCTTTTAATGTTTGTTGACGGAGATGGGAAGGATGAAAGTTGGGCGCAACTGGTTGTTGATATAAGTAAGCATTACAAATATTTTGATACCAGCGGGCTCGACTCTGTATATTTAGATATTATTTGCGTTGATGTGAGTGATGGACAGTACTTGAATACTGTTGGCCAATTGTTTGCGTGTGGTAGCAATGCTACATTCCTACAGGGGAGTACCGGGGAAAAGAAAAACAACGGAGAATTTGATTATTATGAAATAGACAAACAGAAAGCACTTGAGTATGCAAAGAAATATTGTGAAGCGGTGAAAGAGAAGAACCCGGCAATGGCAGCAGCAAGTAAGCCCTATCCGAGCTTATTCTATATTAAAGATCAGGTAATCGAATATGCAGAAATAAATCAAACTTCTGCATATTCAATGTTATGCAATCTTCAGGAGTATTGTGGGTATACACGCTATGCGCTTACTTACCATTATAATACCGGTGATGAGAATGACATTATCAGAACGAAATATGATGCGTCCGATAAGGACATTAGTCTGCCCACGCCGAAATATAGGGACGGATTGTGTTTTGACGGCTGGTATAGTGATGCGGCATACACTAAGAGAGTGACGAAGATTCCGGCAGGAACCAAAAGCAATATCGAACTCTATGCCAAGTGGTCGGTAAGAAAGGGAGGATTCGACCTCGATAATCTGGAGCAGGAATACACGGCGCTGGATGACAGTAAAATCACTTCAACAGCAGAAGGAAAACCGAAATTATTAGTGTTCTATGACGAGTATTGGAATAAACGCGAAGTTATAAATTCAATCTCCGATGCGCTTAAAGAAAACCCTGACCATGCTTTGTCCGGCGTAGATATCTATGCGATTGACTGGACTCGGGAAAGTAAGGAGCTTATTGAGGAGAGAAATACGGATATTTCTGACAAGATAATATTTTCGTATGCTGAGGATTATACTAACTATCACTACCGTTCGGATTATATAAATTTGCAGGGTGAAGGTAGTAACACAACTATATGTTATATTGATGCACAAAACCGCTACCAGTATATGAGCGGTGAAGCTGATGTGGATCAGATCATGTTTAATCTGCGTACATACTGTAACTATCCGACTGAAGGAACGGCGGAGTTTTACATGATACGCTATGAATTAAACGGCGGTACGAACAACAGCAAGAATCCGAACGTATACCATAACGAGATAACGGGCGGCGTCATGCTAGAGGCTCCTACCAGAGACGGCTATACGTTTGTCGGCTGGTATGAGGATGCGGCGTTCACCGAGAGGGTGATCGAGATATCACCTGACCGCAGCGGGGATATCACGCTCTATGCCAAGTGGAAGGAGAAGAAGGGGGTTAACGTCAATAATCCGGAGTATCGATTTGTAACGGTGGATGGTAACGGAGCGGGCGTGACTACAGCGGATGACGGAAGACCCAAAGTAATGGTCTTCGCCAACGAAAATTGCGGTAATAGTAAAACTTTAGTTAAGGATATCAAGGAAAATATTGACTTATTTAAAGGGGCGGATATCGTTTTCGCCGTTGTCACACAGACTAATACAACTGCCGCTAATCAATATATGTCCAACTTAAAAGATACCTACGGATGTGACGGGATTATTTTCTGTACTGACGGCGGTGAAAATGCCACAAGGCAAGCCGATTATGTCAAAAAGGGCAAATACCAGACTGTGAACGGGTATGTTTTTTCTCCGGTAATCGCCTATATTGACGGAAATGATAAACTGCAGTTCGTAGAAACGCGCTACAATGCGGAGGCGGTATTCAATGATCTGCGGGAATACTGCAATTATGACGCTTACCGGATCAACTATGTGCTGGGCGGCGGCACCAATAACAGCGAGAACCCGGAAGTATATTTAGGCGATTCGCAGACCATTACCCTGAAGGACCCTACCCGGAAAGGATGTGTTTTCGAAGGCTGGTACAAGGATATCGGATTAACGAAGCGGGTGACGGAGATTAATCCGGAAAGCAAGGCGGATTATACACTCTATGCCAAGTGGTCGGTTAAAAAGGGAGGATATGATCTTGAGAATCTGACGCAGGAATATACGGCGCTGGACCAGACGACGACCGTCAGCTCTGCAGCGTCCGACAAGCCTAAGCTGTTGCTTTTTTGCGCGTATGATACAGCCACCGGAACGTTATTAGAAGATGTCAAAAAAGAGCTTGATAAGCCCGAAAGCCTTCTGCACGGCGTAGATGTTCATGTGGTTTCGAATGCGTATAATAACGCTATGTTGTTAAAACTGTACTATGCTAACACTGATGAGATCACCTATAGCTATGACAGCAACTACGATAAGAGTAAGAAGGCGTACATAGATGCGGCGGAATGTGGCGACGGAATTTTCTATGGGCCCGCGATTGTTTATATCGATGAAAATAATGCCCTGCAGTATGTTTATCCGGGCGATAAGTCTACGGCAGTCAAAGTGCCTGCGGTGGCGGATATCATAAAGGCTCTGAAGAAATATTGTAACTATCCGTCATATGATACTTATACGATTACCTATGAGCTGAACGGCGGCACCAACAGCAGTGAGAATCCTGCGACGTATACGACAGAAACAGAGACCATAACGCTCGCGGATGCATCCAAAGAAGGCTTTACTTTTGCGGGCTGGTATCAGGACGCCGAATTTACCGAGAGCGGGAAAGTGACTGAGATCGTCAAAGGAAGTAAAGGGAATATCACGCTGTATGCGAAGTGGGAAGAAGCTTCTTTAGAGGAGAAGACCTACAAGATTACCTACGAGCTGGACGGCGGAACGAATGACGGCAACGACAATCCCGGTACTTATACGGCTAAGACAGAGACGATAATCCTCAAAGCTGCGGTCAAAGAAGGTTATGTCTTTGATGGCTGGTACAAGGATACGGAATTTAAGGAAGAAGTGAAGGAGATTGTCAAGGGAAGCACAGGAGACATTACGCTGTATGCGAAGTGGGTTGAAAGTGCCGATTATGATAACCTTGAGTATACCTTTACTACGATTGACGGCCAGACGGTAAGTTCTAAAGCGGACGGCAAGGCAAAAGTATTGTTCTTTTTCAAAACAGACTGTGCAAATTGCATACAGACGAATAGAAGTCTAAGCGAACATATAGGTGAGTTCACCGACGTGGATATCTATGCACTTGAGATTAACAGTAAAACGAAGGATGAGGTATCTGCGTTTAAGAACGAGTACGGATGTGACGGGATTACCTACTGTTATGACGAAGGCCAAAATATTCTTTCCGCCATGTGGGCGTATTATGGCAAATTTGAAAGTGATACCACTACTGTCACGACTCCTATAATCATCTTTATAGATGCGGAGAATCGTTTGCAGCATGTCACCACCGGAATGAAGAGCGGGGCTGAAATATTAGCTGATTTGCAGAAATATTGTAATTACACGGTGCAGGAGGAAGAGAAAACCTACAATATTACCTACGAGCTGGACGGCGGAACGAATGACAGCGAAAACCCCAGTACTTATACTGCAAAGACAGAGACGATAATCCTCAAAGACGCAGTTAAAGAAGGTTATATCTTTGAAGGCTGGTACAAGGACGCGGAATTTAATGAAAAAGTTACGGAGATTGTCAAGGGAAGCACAGGAAACATTACTCTCTATGCGAGATGGTCTCAGGCGGATGTAACC
The DNA here is from genome assembly GCA_029055435.1 of Acetatifactor sp. GTDB lineage: Bacteria > Bacillota > Clostridia > Lachnospirales > Lachnospiraceae > Acetatifactor. The sequence goes on along the minus strand of JAIDDH010000053.1, from coordinate 2,712 downwards.
GTATCCGTTATCAGGCCTGACAAAACAACCTATAAGATCGGTCAGGAACTTGTCGTTGCAGGCGGAAAAGTAGTATTGACGGATAAGACGGGCAACAATACCGAGCATAATATGGAACTCGGTATGATCAAGGGCTTCGATTCCTCCAAGGCAGGTATTTGCAAAGTGATGGTTACCTGCGACGGATATACGGGAAGCTTTGACACGCTGATTGTGGAAGAACCGAACCTTAAGGCTTCTTTAGGACAAAGGCTTGGAGATATTACGCTCCCGATGAATGAGTACGGAACGTATACATGGGCGGAAGGCGTAAATGTCGATCAGAAATTGACAACGGCGGGCGTGCATGCGTTCGGGGCCGTATTTACGCCGAAGGATACGGATAAGTTCCAGACACTTACGGATTTACAGATATCAGTGACCGTACAGGATACGTCAGGGGAGGATGAGGATGGCAGGCTCGACCTTTCCACAGCAGACGTAACCATAGCCAATATTAAAGCCAAAGTTTATGACTCTTTAGAGTATGAGCCTGTACTGAAAGTGAAATTGAAAGTCACTGTAAACGGCAAGAAGAAAACCCTGACGCTGGTTGAGGGAACAGACTACAGCGTTGAATATGAGAACAATGTGGAAGTCGGAACCGGAACGGCCTATGTAACCGGCAACGGTATGTATAAGGGAGAAATCAGCAAGTCCTTTACCATTAATCCGAAGTCGGTCAAGAAGTTAAAGGTTATCACGGGAAATGTGGCTGGAAGTACAATGTCAGAGCGGATTGACAGCGATTCCGCAGATCTTCCGGTATACGTTTATGATGGAAGGAAGCTTCTTGCAAAGGGAGAGGATATAAACGTAGCTGTTAAAACTTCAACTGCGAAATCGATTACGGTAGAAATAACGGCGGCGAACGGCAGTAACTATACAGGAACCAGAACAGCCAAACTTACCGTATATGAAAAAGCAAGCGAAGAAAATGTGATTAATGCTGAGAATATAGTCATAAACGGAAAAACATTCGATGAAGAATGCGAGATTGCATATACAGGAAAGGCATTAAAACCTGAGGTCGCTGTTATAGTAGGAAATACGACGCTTACAAACAAGGATTACAAGGTTTCCTACCAGAACAACAAGGATGCCGGAACAGCATATGTAATCGTTACGGCAAAGGGAGCTTACAAAGGAAAGGTAGTAGTGCCTTTCAGGATAGTACCCGTAAGTCCTGAGCTTACCATAACAAACACCATTAAAGCTAAGACCTATAATGGCAAACTGCAGAAGCCCTCTGTGACGGTTAAGGCAGGAAAAGTCACGCTTAAGAAGAACAGGGACTATAAAGTGACATATACGGAAAATCTCCATGCCGGAACTGCAACGGTAACTGTAACCGCAAGAGGAAATTATACGGGAAGTGCAGAGAAGACGTTCGTAATCAACAAGCAGAATATCAAGAAGGTTTCCGTAAAAGGCACGCGGGAAGGTGGGCTGAGCGTTTATTATGGAACAAGGCTGTTGCAGGAGAACCGCGATTATACCTTGGATTATGGACGTTCCAAAGGGAAAAACAAGATTGAGGTTATCATCACGGCGACAGAAGACAGCGACTTTAGCGGAAGTGTTACCAAGAGCGTTAAGATTCAGTAACTGACGGTCAATTAAAAATCCCATTACTGATAGAGATATCGGTAATGGGATTTTTATCCGTATTTCTTGCAATAAAAATGCAGGAGCCGGATTTGCTGCTTATTGTATTTTTAGGAAGGTCTGTGTATAATATAAGAAAGAAGAGTATTTAAGTCGCTGACTCGTGACGCGGAATAGGCAGAGCATTTATGGGTGTTCTGCCTTACTTGTATATCATACGCGAGGACGAATAAACGAGCTTGCATCTATGAAAGAATGGGTAATGGAGAAGGAGGGGTGGATATGGGAAAAGATACTCGTCTTGTCAATATATATCTCAAAATACATAATAAACGGCCATTGATGATGGATGATCTGGCTTATCTGGCAGAGTATTCCCCGGAATGCTTTGAGAAAACATGTAAAAATGTTGTATATAACATTCCCGAGACAAAACCCATTATGGAACCGGTTGCCTCAGAGGTTTTAGCCGTTTTGGAACCGCCAAAGGATGAACCAAATCCGGAACCCACCGAACAGCAGAGAATAGAGATGATTCTGGAAAGTTTAAGATGCATGGAGATTAATGCTTCCCATATTGCAAATGTCGATACCGATAAAGTAAAGAGCCTGTTGGGAAGTTTATATATGGAATTATTGTTTCCGCATAATGACAGAGATACCTTTATGAATATGGAAGGTAACGGCGGTGCGTCTACATTTGATAAAAAAGTATAAAGCAGCAATTTGACAGGAAGCCGGGATATAAGGATATGATGAAAAAAACAGATGAAAAAAATAGACGGAAGATCGGATGGAAAATGATTCCGGTGGTTTTGATCCTGCTTGTGGCGGCAGTGGGAATCGCCTTTTATCTGTATACCCGGTCGTATTATCATGCGGAAGCGCAGGATTATGCCGCAACAGAGGAAAATGAGGATTTTCTTATCTATGGCGGGCGGGACAGTGCATGCGGTTTTATATTTTATCCGGGCGGCAAAGTGGAGGAATGTGCCTACGCGCCCATTTTAGCCATGCTCGCTGACAAAGGAATCTGTTGTGTTGTGTCTAAGATGCCCTATCATC
>JAIDDH010000052.1 GCA_029055435.1 Acetatifactor sp. | reverse complement strand
CGGATGAAAATGAAGAAAAATATCGGTTCACAATTAGCACTGTATCCCATGCCCGTTACAGTGGTTGGGGCAATGAATGGGGATAAGCCCACATGGACGCTGGTAGCTCATGTAGGGATTATCGGGCATGACAGGGTGCTTGTCAGCCTTGCTGCGCCGCACTTTATTAACGGGATTATCAAGCAGGGCAGAAAACTTTCCATTAATGTGGTGGATGAGGGAATCCTGCCGGAAGCGGATTATGCAGGAAGCGTAAGCGGGTCAAAAACGGATAAGTCGGATCTGTTTGCGTATGAGCTGGGAGATGCCGGAGCGCCGGTCATAACAAAGGCACCGCTGTCACTGGAGTGTTCCGTGGAGGATATTTATAACACGCCGGGATTTGAGAGCTTTATCTGTACGATTGATAACACCTATGTGGAAGAGGAACATCTGAATGCTGATGGGAAAGTTAATTACCATACCTTAAAGCCCGTGTTGTTTGAGTTCCCGACTTATGAATACTTAAAGACAGGGGACGTGCTTGGAAAGTGCCTGTCATTTAAAGAAAACACAAAAGAATAGGGGAGAAAGGTTATGCCAAAAGGATCAATTGAACTTACAAATGCCAGGAGAGAAGAAATCATTGCGGCTTGTAAGTCATTGTACAAAACAAAGGGCTTTAAAGATATCACGATCAAAGATATTGCAGAGGAAACATCTTTTACCCGCACATCTATCTATAATTATTTTGAGACCAAGGAAGAGATCTTCCTTGCCATCCTTCAGGAGGAGTATGAGCTGTGGGTGAAGGAACTGGATGGATTGGCTGCGGGGCATGAAACAATGAGCAGGAAGGAACTTGCAAAGTCCCTGGCAGAATCAGTAGATAAAAGGGTGCTGTTACTCAAGATTATGAGTATGAACCACTATGACATGGAGGCCAACAGCAGGATGGAACGGCTGGTGGAATTCAAGAGAGCATATGGAGCATCCATCAAGGCAGTGAACTGGCTGCTGAAAAAATTCTGCCCGGAAATGACGGAGGGTGAAAGACAGGATTTCCTTTATACCTTTTTCCCGTTCATGTATGGTATCTATCCATATACAATAGTGACAGACAAGCAGAGAGAGGCAATGGAGCAGGCAGATGTAGGGTTTGTATACTTTTCTGTTTATGAGATGACATACACTTGTGTGAAGAAACTGCTGCGACTATAGTGTGCCGCTTATGCGGCGGAATGAGAGGAAAGATGAACATATTGATTTTATGCGGAAGTCCCCACAGGGAGGGAACTTCCAATACACTTGTAAAAGAATTTATCAGAGGCGCAGAAGAGGCAGGACATAAGACAACAGTCTATGACTGCGCCCATGGCAGTATCCATCCCTGCCTTGGGTGTGACTGCTGCGGCATGAACGGGGACTGCGTTCAGAAAGATGATGGGAACGAGGTACTGAAAAAGCTCCTTGCGGCAGATGCTGTGGTATTTGCAACCCCGGTTTATTATTTTGGGATGAGCGCACAGCTGAAGATGATGATTGACCGCTTTTATGCCAGAAATGGCGCAATCACACGGAAAAGGATGAAAGCTGCCCTGATCGCTACGGCATGGAATGATGATGAAGTTGTCATGAAAGGCATCAAGACTCATTTTGACATCATTTTTGACTATCTGTCTTTTCAGAACAGGGGTATGGTTCTTGCAAAGGGAGCGGGGGCGGTCGGGATGATGTTGGAGAGTTATTATGCAGAAGCGTATCAGCTTGGGAAATCAATATAGGAAAGGAGCAGGACATGAAATATACAAAATTAGGAAAATCAGACCTGACCGTGTCCCGCATCTGTATGGGATGCATGGGTTTCGGAGCTGCAGGAGAAGGGCAGCATTCGTGGACTTTGGATGAGGAGCATTCACGGGAGATCATCAAGAGGGGCATTGAGCTTGGCGTGAATTTTTATGATACAGCGATTGCTTATCAGAGCGGTACCAGCGAGCAGTATGTGGGGCGGGCGCTGAAAGATTTTGCAAAACGTGATGAGATGGTGGTTGCCACAAAGTTTTTACCCAGGACACAGGAGGAAATAGAGGCAGGCGTGTCTGGACAGCAGCATATTGAAAAAATGATCGACAAAAGCCTCCAGAATTTAGGCATGGATTATGTTGATCTCTATATCTACCATATGTGGGACTATCAGACACCAATCTATGATATCCTGGAGGGACTGTCCAACGTGGTAAAGGCAGGGAAGGTGCGTTACATTGGTATTTCCAACTGTTATGCGTGGCAGCTTGCCAAAGCAAATGCCCTCGCAGAGAAAGAGGGTTTCCCACAGTTCGTATCTATTCAGGGGCATTATAACCTGATCTTCCGGGAAGAAGAACGGGAGATGGCGCCTTTCTGTTATGAGGAGGATATCGCCCTCACACCATACAGTGCGCTGGCAAGCGGCAGGCTTTCCCGGAAACCGGGAGAGGACAGCAAGCGGCTTCAGCAGGACAGCTATGCAAAATTTAAATATGATGCAACAAAGGAACAGGATGAGGTCATCATCCGCCGCGTACAGGAGATTACAGAAAAGAGGGATGTCACCATGACAGAGGTTTCCCTTGCATGGCTGCTCACAAAAGTTACATCTCCGGTGGTGGGTGCAACGAAATTACACCATATTGAGGGAGCTGCAAAAGCGATGGAACTGGAGCTGACAGAGGATGAAATACATTATCTGGAGGAGCCGTATGTACCTCATGTACTGGCAGGAGTTATGGCACAGAACAAGCCTGAGAGTGCAAAGGAAAAACATGTATGGTCTAACGGAACAAGTACGGTTCCGGGGAACCAGAAAATTTAAAATAAAGTGAAATTTAGGAGGAAATCAAAATGGAGCAGAATCATATGGAAATGCCCAAGATTGCCATGGGAGCATGGGCATGGGGGAACGATGGAACATTTGGGAACACGTTGACGGAAGAGGAACTGCGTCCGGTTTTCCAGACCGCAATGGATCAGGGGCTGAACCTTTGGGATACTGCGTATGTCTATGGAATGGGGACTTCTGAAACAGTGCTTGGAAGTTTCCTAAAGAGCATACCCCGTGAGAGCTATCTGGTATCAACAAAATTCACGCCGCAGTGCGCTGACCCGGAGGTTCAAAATGCGGTAACAGCGATGTATGAAGGCAGCGCAGAGCGGCTTGGGACGGAATTTATGGATTTTTACTGGATTCATAATCCGGTGGGTGCGCCGAAGTGGATCACGGAACTTATCCCCCTTGCAAAGAGCGGGAAGATTGGAAAGATCGGTGTATCCAACCACAGCCTTGCGGAGATTAAGGAGGCGGAGGCAATCCTGGAAAAAGAGGGGCTGCATATTTCCGCAGTCCAGAACCATTACAGTCTTTTGAACCGTTCTTCGGAAACATCAGGCATCCTTGATTACTGTAAGGAGAAGGGAATGGTATTTTTTTCTTACATGGTGTTGGAGCAGGGGGCGCTTTCCGGGAAATATGACAGGGAGCATCCGTTCCCGGAAGGTTCTGACAGGGCAAAGGCATACAATCCTATACTTGGGCAGCTTGCAGAACTGAACGCAGGACTGAAGGAGATCGCAGACAGGCATCAGGTGGGGATTGCGCAGATTCCGGTTGCATGGGCGATTGCAAAGGGGACACTCCCGATCATCGGTGTAACAAAGGTCAGCCATGTGGAGGATGCGGCAAAGGCGGCAAAGATCGTTCTTTCAGCAGACGAGATTGAAACCATGGAATCCCTTGCAGATAAGGCGGATATCAATGTCATCCGTATGTGGGAAAAAGAGATGAAATAGAAGGAGGATGAACTTTATGAAAAGGATAGTGATGGCGCTGCTTATGGCAGCTATGGTGATATCCCTGGCAGCATGTGGCGGAAATGCCGGGCAGGGTGGAAACCCTGCATCAGATACTGTGGACAGAGAACAAAGTTCTGTGCCTGCAGGAGAACCGGAATCAGCATCCGTCCAGCCGGAAACGGGCGGCACACCCGAACCATCAGGGAACGCAAATTTAACAGACACAGAAGGTATAGGTGCAGCCGATATCCAGGATGTTCCGGTTGAAGAAGGAAGTAAAGTCTTAGTAGTGTATTTTTCAGCAACAGGGACAACCAAAGGGGTTGCTGAGATCATAGCGGAAAATATGGGGGCCGATATGTATGAGATCGTGCCCCAGGAACCTTATACGGATGCAGACCTGAACTGGCATGACGACAAGAGCCGCAGCACCATTGAAATGAATGACAGCTCATCCCGACCTGAGATTGATGGTGCAGTGGAGGATATGGAGCAGTATGATATCGTGTTTATAGGTTATCCGATCTGGTGGGGTGAGGCACCGAGGATTGTGAGCACATTTATGGAAAGCTATTCTTTTGAAGGCAAAACAGTGATCCCATTTTGTACCTCATCCAGCAGCGGGCTTGGTTCCAGCGGAAGGAACCTGGAGGAACTGACAGACGGTGCACAGTGGCTGGAAGGCAGGAGATTTGGCGGCGGAGCTTCCGAAGCGGATGTTCAGGCCTGGATCGAGGGGCTGGATCTATGAATACAAAAATGAGATGGAAGATTGCCATAGACATCCTGATGTCTGTCATGCTTCTGCTTCTTATGGCCTACCAGGTAGTGGGGGATTATCTGCATGAAATATTTGGGACGGCAATGCTTGTGCTGTTCATGGTGCACCATATCCTGAATTTCCGATGGTATAAGAGCCTGCTGAAAGGAAAATATATGCCGCAAAGGATAATTAGTACTGTGCTGAATGCGGCGCTTTTGGCAGCAATGCTTTCCCTTGCGTACAGCGGGGTGGTATTGTCACGGCATGTATTTGATTTCCTGCCAATCACAAGCGGGATGGCACTGGCCAGGGTGATGCATCTGTCCGCCTCCTATTGGGGCTTTGTCCTGATGAGCCTGCACATAGGACTCCATTGGGGCATGGTAGTAGGGATGTTCCATAAACTTGCAGGAGGGAAAAGGAGACCGGTCCTTGTATGGATCGCACGTCTCTTGGCTGTGGCAATTGCTGTATATGGCGCGGTCTGTTTCCGGCACGCGGATATCTTTTCCTATATGTTTGTGAAAGCGGAGTTTGTATTTTTTGATTATGAGAAAAGCGCCGCTCTGGTATTTGCAGAGCATATTGCGATGATGGGAACATGGATTTTTGCAGGATATTATGTGTCAAAAGGTATCGGGAAACTGACGGCAAGGAGCAGGAAGAAGGAAAAGAGCAGGATTGCATAGTAAAAATAAAATATGAAATAAGGAGGCGTTTCTTTAATGAATAAAAAACTGGTGGCATATTTCAGTGCAAGCGGAGTGACAGAAAAAGTGGCGAAAGATTTAGCCGAAGCGGCAGGGGCAGATCTGTATGAGATTAAACCTGCTGAGCCATATTCGAAGGAAGATCTGGACTGGAATAACAGGGAATCCCGCAGTTCTCTGGAAATGAACAGCAAGGTGAGCAGACCGCCCCTTGCAGATAAAGATGCGGGAATTGAGAAATATGATGTAATCTTTCTTGGCTTTCCAATCTGGTGGTATACGGCACCAAGGATTATCAACACGTTTCTGGAAAGCTATGATTTTTCCGGAAGGCAGATTATACTGTTTGCCACATCAGGAGGCAGCGGTTTTGGAAAGACGAAAGATGATCTGAAAGTGAGTATATCAAAGCAGGCAACTCTTATGGAGGGCGGGCTTTTGAATGGAAAACAGACGAAGGAATCGCTTAAATCATGGGTTGAACATTTATAAAAACAGAAATGGAGGATAACAGACATGAGTGAAAAAATAGTACAGACCGCAGGACGGGAGAGCCTTGGGCAATTTGCGCCGATGTTTGCACATCTGAATGATGATGTGCTGTTTGGGGAGGTATGGAACGAAGATGTACTTTCCGTAAAGACAAAGTGTATCATTACGGTGGTATCGCTGATGGCATCCGGCATCACAGATTCTTCCCTGACCTACCATTTGCAGAATGCGAAGAACCATGGGGTGACAAGGGAAGAAATCGCTGCGATCATTACCCATGCTACCATGTATGTGGGCTGGCCGAAAGGCTGGGCCGTGTTCCGTCTGGCAAAAGAAGTATGGAATGAGGAGATTGCGGAAACGTCAGAAAAGGACAGATACCAGAACACCATCTTTTTCCCGATTGGGAAACCTAACGACGGGTTCGCGCAGTATTTCATAGGGCAGAGTTACCTTGCACCGGTATCTACGGAGCAGGTTCCGGTCTTTAACGTGACCTTTGAGCCGGGCTGCCGTAACAATTGGCACATCCATCATGCAAAGAGCGGCGGCGGTCAGATGCTGATCTGTGTAGGCGGAAGAGGGTATTATCAGGAATGGGGCAAAGAAGCAGTGGAGATGACGCCGGGCAGCGTGGTTAATATTCCTGCGGAAGTAAAGCACTGGCATGGAGCTGCACCGGATTCATGGTTCTCTCACCTTGCAGTGGAAGTTCCCGGGGAGGAAAGCGGCAATGAGTGGTGCGAACCAGTTTCAGAGGAGGAATATGGGAAACTGAAATAGCTGATATTTGTCATCAGTTTCAGAACGGAGATTAAAATGAGAAGAAAGATTTTGGCGCTGCTCATAGCAGCAGGAATGATGGTACTTGGTATAGCGGGCTGCGGGCAGACCAAGGGAAACCAGGATATGGGAAATCAGGAGCAGACAAAAGGGCAGACAGAAGAAAATGAAGCTAAGGAGTCCGGTACTCAGGGGAGCGGGCAGTCCGCATCGTCACAGGGGAATTTAGATGTGCAGGGTTCCGGCAGTGCGGAAAACACTGCTCTGGAAAATACAGGAGCGCCGGTGGTTTATATGACCACAGATATCAGTTCGGATGGGCTTATGGCAATTTATGAAGCATTGGGAGCATCACCGGAAGGCAGCATTGCAGTAAAGCTGAGTACGGGAGAACCCGGAAGCAATTATCTGCGGACTGACCTGATCGGAGACCTGGTGCAGTCCCTGAATGCAAGCATAGTTGAGTGCAATACGGCTTACGGAGGTTCCAGATCCAGTACAGCCATGCACTATCAGGTAGCGGAGGATCATGGCTATACAGCCATTGCCACAGTGGATATCATGGACGAGAACGGCTCTATGACACTGCCGGTCACAGGGGGAAGCAACCTGACGGAGAATTATGTAGGAGCGAATTTTGCCAATTATGACTATTTTGTTATACTGTCCCATTTTAAGGGCCATGCCATGGCGGGATATGGTGGAGCAATAAAGAACATATCCATAGGGATTGCATCATCAGAGGGTAAGGAACATATCCATACCGGAGGACAGGGAGGAAGCATGTGGAGCGCAGACCAAGATGCGTTCCTTGAGTCTATGGCAGAAGCAGGGAAGTCGGTAGTGGATTACCTGGATGGGAACATCCTTTATATCAATGTAATGAACCGCCTGTCCGTGGACTGTGACTGTGATGGGAACCCATCTGAGCCGGATATGCATGATATTGGAATTTTGGCATCTTTTGATCCTGTGGCATTGGATCAGGCATGTATCGATCTGGTGTATGGGGCGGAGGATGGAGGTTCATTGGTAAACAGGATTGAGTCCCGGAATGGGCTGCACACATTGGAACATGCGCAGGACATCGGACTCGGAAGCAGAGAATACCAGTTAGTGTCCATTGATGAGTAGTTTTTTGTGATGCGCAAAAAAGAGCGAGGTGATTCCAAATGGATATTTTAAGGCGGGAATTTGTCTATGTGTGGTATTATTTCACCATTCAGCTGCAGCAGATATTCAGATATTGGGTACTGGGCATGGTGCTTGGTTCCGCCATTTCAGTATTTGGAAAAAGTAAGATACATTCTGCATTTTCCGCCCTTGGGGATAAAAAGCTGGGAGTGCTGGGGCTGATCCCTGCAAGCCTGCTTGGAATTGCCTCGCCTTTGTGTATGTACGGGACAATCCCTATTGCGGCATCCTTTTCACAGAAAGGGATGAAAGACGATATGCTTGCCGCTTTTATGATGAGTTCCATCCTCTTAAATCCTCAGTTACTGATTTATAGTGCAGCGCTTGGAAGCACGGCAATGGCAATACGGTTTGTTTCCTGTTTTTTATGCGGGATCGGGGCAGGGCTGTGTGTCCGGTACTTTTACAGGGGAAAAAGCTATTTTGATTTTAAAGGTTTTGAGGCATCTGCAGGCAGGGATACAGACCCCAATCTGCTCTTAAGATTCCTGAAAAATTTAGGACGGAATATCAAGGCTACCGGGCCATGGTTTTTATTTGGGGTATTGTTGTCAGCACTGTTCCAGAGATATGTGCCTGCGGAGGCGTTCGGCAGGCTGTTCGGGGGAAATAAAGGGTTTGGTGTACTTATGGCGGCAACCGTGGGTGTTCCGCTGTATGCCTGCGGCGGAGGAACGATTCCCCTGCTGCAGCAATGGCTGGTATCCGGCATGAGCATGGGATCTGCAGCGGCATTTATGATCACGGGGCCGGCGACCAAGATCACGAACCTTGGAGCATTAAAAATTGTGTTAGGAATCAGGCGTTTTGTGCTGTACCTTGCATTTGTGATGCTGTTCTCACTGATAACGGGTCTGCTGGTCAATCTTATGATTTGACAGGCGTTAGCGCATTGCTCCTTCTACGACTTTTTTGTAAGGGGCAATCATTCCCTCATTGATATGGCCTCCGGCCTTTTCTTTCAGTTTTGGAGAAGAGAGCAGTGCACCCACCAGGTACATTTTCAGCATGGTGCCCCTGTGCTTCTGGGGGAAATCATACTGGCCATGAGCCTTGTAAAACTGATGATCGGCTTTCATCATGCCCTGCATCAGATAAATCAGGTCTCTAAAAATCTTCATTCCGCCCACACCGTAAAAATTCTGGGGCTGAGTATGGCGATGGGAGAGAGCGTAGTTCAGTGTTAAGGCTAGGCGGTCAATCTCATGATTCGGATCCGTCTCATCGGTGGCAACGCCTGCCAGGAAGTTGCCGCCTACCTGACTGCGTCCTTCCAGGATCATTTGCAGATTAGGTTCGGCACTGTAGGAACCGCTGATCAGATAGCCGATGGGGGAGCCCATGGTGACGGTGCGATGCCCGTTGCAGAATTGTCTGTCATCATAGCATTTGAACACGGAACCCATGGAATGATCGCTGATGGTAAAGGCGTATACTATGGCATCAGACGTCTGGATTTCTTCCCGCAGGAAACGGTCAAAGCCATCTGTATAGATGCATTTTCCGTCAGATGCACAGTTAAAACACCCCAGGCATCCGCCGCGCATGGGATATTCGCGGATATTGATGACGCGGCTTTCACAGGGAAGTACTGCCTGGAAGCGTTCAATCATACTTTTAAGCTGTGTATCTTCCCCGCGGCAGTCGGTGACGATGGATACCTTCTTTGCGGCAGGGGAAGGGGCTTTGTAATCGACGGCGTTCTGGGGAACTGTTACAGCTATGCGAGCTGCAGGCGTCCCGGGAGCGGGAAATGGTTCAAAGCTTTTATGTTTTATGCTCCAAAGTACATAGGAGAAGAATTTTCTGGCCTCCATCTGTCCTTTTTTACTCAGCAAATCGTCCATATCTGCGGAGAGTCCGCGGATGAATTTAAGCCCCAGATCCTGACAGTTATCCTGAATGTAACGGTGTGCCGTCACGTCATAGAAATGCTTGGAGGTGGTGATCTGTGTGGCGTATTTTCCAGACAAATCGATGCCGGATGCCTTTACCAGCTCAATAAAACGGTGAAGCTGGCTGGGAGCGATAAAAGTATAGACGGGGTAGGAAAAAAGAAGCAGATCAGCCGTTTCCAGAGCGGTGCGGGCCGATGAAAAGTCTTTTTCAAGAAGTTTGATCTGCGCTCCCACATTCAGATAGGTAAATTCCTGTCTGGGGAAACGCTTTTCCAGATAGAGCACGGTCTGGAGGGTAATGCTGTAATTGGCTTTGGGACTTCCGTTAATGACTAAAATTTTCATGATGATTTCCTTTCCAAGGCTGTTGTGATGGAATGAGTATATCACAACAGCCTGAAATAGGGAAGGGAGTCCGTCCGCTGTCGGTCTGTTATTTCAGATTTTCAGCAAAGAATTCTGTTATCTTATCAAAAGGAATGATATCTGTCTGGTCGTATAAATCCGTATGAACGGCATTTGGGATAATCATAAGTTCCTTATTATCCCCTTTCAAAAGCTGATACGCATCTTTGCTGAAATAGCAGGAGTGCGCCTTTTCGCCGTGAATGATCAGCACAGCATTACGGATTTCGCATGCATACTGAAGGATAGGCATATTCATAAAGGACTGGCAGCCGATCACATTCCAGCCTCCGTTGGAATTGAGGGAACGGGGATGATAGCCGCGTTCTGTCTTATAATAGTCATAATAATCCTTTACAAAGAATGGTGCGTCTTCAGGAAGCGGATCGACCACTCCGCCGCCAAGTGCATAGGAGCCGTTCCTGTAATCTGCAATTCTCTGTGTATTCAGGGCCTTGCGTTTCTCATAACGTGCTTCTTCGCTGTCCTCAGAATCAAAATAACCCTTTGCGTTCACCCTTGTCATATCGTACATGGTGGAGGAAACTGTAGCCTTAATACGGGTATCAAGCGCCGCGGCATTGATTGCCATACCGCCCCAGCCGCAGATGCCGATGATACCGATCTTCTCCGGGTCAACATTGTCCTGCAGGGAAAGGAAATCTACTGCTGCCATGAAATCCTCTGTGTTAATGTCAGGGGATGCCATATAGCGGGGCTGCCCGCCGCTTTCTCCTGTAAAGGAAGGATCGAAAGCAACCGTAAGAAAACCTCTCTCCGCCATCGTCTGTGCATACAATCCGGCGGCCTGTTCCTTCACGGCGCCGAAAGGACCGCATACCGCTATTGCAGGGAGTTTCCCGACCGTATTCTTCGGAACATACATATCGGCAGCCAGTGTGATCCCATATTTATTATGGAACGTTACCTTGCTGTGGTTTACCTTGTCGCTTTTGGGAAAAGTCTTATCCCATTCTGTTGTCAAAACCAATTTTTCTTCCATGAGTTTGTTCTCCTTTATATAAATTTATTTTGTGTCTGTGATTCCAATATTTAGTACCAGTCATGCTTTTCATCACGGTTTAGACTTTTCAGCTTTTCCATTTCGTCTTCTGTCAGTTCAAAACCGAAGATGTCCAGATTTTCCGCAATATGATCGGGATTACTTGAACCCGGGATGACAACCACGCCTCGTTGCAGATTCCACCGCAGAATCACCTGGGCGCTGGTCACACCATGCGTATCGGCAATTGCGGATATGGTTTCATCTCCGAGCAGTTCTTGTGTATATCCACGTCCGCCAAAGGGATACCAGCCCTCTACGACAATTCCTGCTTCCTGAATATACGGGACAACGTCTATTTCCTGATAATAGGGATGGATTTCATTCTGTACCACAGCAGGCATGATTGTTATCTGTGGTAAAAATGATTTCAATTCCTCAATATACCAGTTGGATAATCCGATAGAACGAATCTTACCATCTGTAACGGCCTGTTCCATCGCCTGGTAAGCTTTTACATCATCTGTCCCTGGATGATGCAGGAGCATGAGGTCGATATATTCCAGCCCCATTTTTTCCAGTGCATCATCGATTGCATTTGCTGCATCGCCGTATTGGTTCGGATACAGCTTTGTAGTTACAAAAATTTCTTCCCTTGGCACGTCCGAAGCCCTGACAGCGGCGCCCACCGCATCCTCATTGTGATACATGTATGCCGTATCAATCAGCCTTCCGCCGCTATCCAGAAATGCTGTCACAGAAGAAACGCAGGTATCGTAATCCAGGCTGTATGTGCCCAGTCCCATAAGCGGCATCTTATATCCGCTGTTTAACATGACGGTTTTCGTCTCAAAATCAAATACACCGCTTTTTATAGTTTCCTCACCTTTCTGCATTTCTGTTACGTTTGCTCCTTCCGTTTTACCTGTTTCTTCTGTCTGATCAATCATTGTGGTATTATCGTCAATGCCCGTTTCTGATGGCCTGCCGCTCCCGTTCCCGCAGGAGACGAGAGAAAAGAGCATAGCTGTAATCAATAGTCCGAATGATAACCGTCTCATAACTTTGTCCTTTCTTTCCTCCACGGCATTAAGTAAATTCTTTGCTCAAACGATAGATTAAAAAATCAAGGCAATCTATCTGTTTTTCACTTTTATGAATCTGTTCCAGCAGAGTTTTCTTATGCCGTGTAAGTACTGGCAGCAGGCGTTTCCAGTCCCCTTTTTGTGCGTAGTCCATGCAGCCGGTGATTTCTTTTTCGCCACATCCTGCATCCACAAGATTTTGATACAGAATGCCATATACATCTGATGCCTCTGCCATTATTATAATCATGCTCCCTTCCTCAGTCTTTGAGTTTGCGGCCATTGGGCACAATCTTTGCACCTCTTGAGTGTATTATACCCACATTGTTTTACTATGTCTAATACTCATAATTCATATCGTGATATTCTTGACTGGAATATCTCTTGTTGTGTATAATGGTATTACTTTTAAGAGTAAGGAAATTCTTTAAAACGCAAGGATTGTTTAAAACGAAGGGGCTGTTTATGGAAATACGGGTTTTGAGATATTTTTTGGAGATTGCGCGGGAAGGGAATATGACAAGGGCCGCCAAGCGGCTTCATGTTACACAGCCTACCCTTTCCAAACAGATGAAGGAACTGGAACAGGAACTTGGGAAAAAATTGTTCAGGCGCGGTAGTACAAGTGTCAGTCTGACAGATGAGGGAATGCTGCTCAGAAAGAGGGCAGAAGACCTTCTGGCTATGGCGGATAAGATCGAAAATGAGTTTAAAGCATTAGACGAGATTACAGGGGGAGACATTTATATTGGCTGTGCCGAATCCCATCTGATAAAGTATCTTGCCCGTGCGGTCAGTCGGTTAAATGAGAAATATGCAGGTATCCATTACCATATTACCAGCGGCGATACCAGTCAGGTTGCAGAGAGTCTTGACCGCGGGCTTTTAGACTTTGCACTTATTGTAGAGCCGCCGGACTTATCAAAGTACAATTATCTTGAAGTCCCCGGACATGATACATGGGGAGTACTTATGCGGAAAGACTGCCCTTTGGCGGACAAAGCTGCTATTGAGGTCAGCGATATTCTGCCATATCCTATTTTTTGTTCGGAACAGTCTGCGAAAGTCGATTTGCCAAGATGGTGCGGGGAACAGGTTGACCAGCTTAATGTTATGGCTACCTTTAACCTGTCCGGCAATGCTGCCGTATTTGCAAGGGAGGGACTGGGCGTGGTACTCACCTTTGATAAGTTGATTGAAGTATCGGAAGAAAGCGATCTGTGCTTTCGTCAGATCATACCGAGCCTTCACACAAAAATGTATGTGATCTGGAAAAAATATCAGGTATTTACACCGGTTGCCGAACGTCTGTTATCAGAACTGAAAAATCAGTGTTTGCAGGATTTTTTATAGTCTATCCAAAAATAATTTCATTGCTTTTGAGAAGGACTGGTATCTTTTTGTTACAATATATGAATTTAATCGTACCTCAGGAAGCAAAGGTTTGAAAACCAGATTATTACGGCTGTTAGTGTCAACAAGACCCTCGATACATATAGCAGAGCCTATGTTGTGCTCTACCATAAAAATAGCATTGTATAGTAAATTATATGTTCCAACGACATTAATCGTATGTTTCATTTGAAACAGCGCTTGAACAAATTCATCAAGAGACTTTGAACTGGTAATAGACTGCTGTGGCATCAGGATAGGTAAGTTTTGCAAATCTTCAGAAGTAATATATTCTTTTTGGGCCAGAGGACAGCTATTTGTCATAAGCAGGCCGAATCTATCGTATAATCCCAGGTCTTTTAAATCATATTTTTCATTATTCAGGGAACCAAGTAAAAGACCGGCATCCAGGAGGCCTTTATCCAAACGCTCCAAGACACTTTCTGCATTTCCACTGTATATGTGAAAATGAACATCAGGATACTCTTTATGGAGTGTCTCGAATATTCCGACAATATAATCCATAACATGTGATTCACCACAGCCAAGGTAAATATCCCCTGAAATGTCAGTGGCTTCGCTGCTGATATCCGCTTCGGTTTTTTCTATTAACTTTATAATTTCCTGAGCACGACTTCGAAATAGTGCGCCATCCTCGGTCAATTTCGTGTTTTTATTTCCTCGTATAAAAAGCTTTGTGCCAAGCTGTTTTTCTAAATCGGTCATCTGCTTTGAAAGAGCAGGCTGAGAAATGTGTAAAGTATTTGCAGCCTTTGTCATATTCTCTTCTCTTGCGATTGCAAGGAAATAGTTTAGTAATCTCGTCTCTATCATATGGTTCATCCTTTCAGAAATGATTTTCCAACATAGTTTAATTAAATATTATTATAGAAACTATTATAATAGTTTTTGAGATAATTACAAGTTATTTCAAAATATAAGCAGCGAGTATTTGTTATTGCAAACGGCTTTATGTAAAATGTTATTTAACAGGAGGAATAGCCGAGATGATAAATTTGCAAGAAGATTGTGAGTGTAAAAGATGCCTGAAAGACTGTGGATGCGATGAGGAACAATATAAGGAATACATGGAACTGGTTAAAAGTGATGATAACAGAGGACAAATCATCTTTTTGAGAAGACAAAGAACCAGAGTGATGGAGAAATTACATGATGCTCAGAAAGAAGTTGATTGTATTGATTATATTATAAGGATGCTGGAGAAGGAGGACTTGTAATATGATTGATGACAGGAGGGAATTTCAAATGAAATATGGAAAGGCATTCATTAAATTGATAATCTCGCTAATATTAGCGGTAGCTTGTATCCAAGTCAATGTTTATGCAGCAGATACAGATGATGATGTTTTCTATATTAGCGCCGGCGGAAAACAAATGAAAATCCAGATGGTCGATAATGCAGCGACACAAAAGCTTAAAGAAATGCTTGGTGAAGGTGATTTGACAATCAATATGACTAGAAACGGGTTTGAACAATACGGAAGTTTAGGGACATCCCTTCCGTCGTCTGATACATCTATAACAGCTAAGGCCGGAGATGTTCTGTTATATAATTCCGATACGATTTGTGTGTTTTATGGTTCTAACAGCTATAGCTATACGAGAATCGGCAAGGTGCAAAATATGAGTAATGCTGAACTCAAAGAATTATTATCCGGTGAAAGTCTGACATTTACTTTATCAAAGAAATCATTTGGAACTGTTCCGAATACCGGAGTAGAAAGCAGGACATTGAAATTTGGAATTATGGTTTTTGCCGGATGCGTAGCGGTAATGATGTGGGTAATTGTCTGTGGACAAAAAAATTTGAGAGGCGAGTCAATTGAGAAAACGCAAAAAATATCGGAAGAATAGTAATATTACATATATTGAAGAAGCAATAGCAATTATTGCAACTTTAGTGACATTAATGTTAATTCCGGATATTGTGCACTATTTTTTGGATGCAAGAAAATCTGCAGAAGTATCACAGGAAGGCGATTTATCGAGGGTGAATGAGGATTATTATTGTGATCTTTATGTTCCTGATTCCAATATATCATTTCCTGTGGTACGCGGAATTGATAATTCAAAGTATCTACATACGGCAATTACGGGAGAAGAAAGTGAACTCGGTGCAATATTTATGGATTATAGATGTGATGCACTGACATCTCCTCACACTATAATATATGGACATGATGCGCAGGATTTAGTAGGAAATTGGCTGATGTTTGGCAAATTAAGAAATTTTTTGGAAGAAGATTTCATACAAAATCATCCAGAGATATGCCTTTATAAAGACAAAGAGGTAAAACGCTATAATATTTTTGCGGTCAAGGTGACTGATATAAATGATGATGCGTACAACTTGGATTTTGAGAATGAACATCAATTTAATAAATTCGCAGACCAGATGGGAGCCCCTGAAAATACGGAGGAAATATTGACACTTTCAACATGTCTGGGTGAAGAAAATAATATGAGGCTTCTGGTACAAGGAGCGCTCATAAAAGAGTGAAAAACAGCATATGTTGCTGTTCGTACGGGGGAATAAAGATTTTCTGCTCTTGACATGCAGCAATATATGCTGTTATAAATAAAGCGGGGCTGAAATTTGCGCAGAGAGCCTTCAGCCCAATTATTATCATGGAAGATTTGCATTTACATATATTCCATTATGATGTCAGGGCCTCATCCGGGGCGATTTTTCCGTATCGGATACCGTTCCTGTTATTATGGTACGGGCATTTGATGTGTTCCCAGTGCGCATGATAAGCATCGTGTTTATTCTTGTTAATCTGATCAGGATATTGTGAACCAGACACGAGACAGAACTTCTGTCATATGGATATCATCCGGGAAACGAAACTGAAGTGAAAGTTTTCATTTGGCCAAGTATAGGCGTGATGACCTCGAACTTTATTTGAAAAATGAATCATAGTGGGAAGCGAACATGCAGGTGTGTAAAATAGGTACATTAGGATAAATGAAAGAAAGCGAGGAATCTTTATGGCATTGATTACATGTCCGGAGTGTAACAGGGAGGTATCGGATCAGGCAAAAACGTGTCCGCACTGCGGATATAAATTACCCAAAACAAAAAAGGAATTATCTCCACTCCAAAAGAAAAAGCAAGTGATGGTTATTGCAGGAGTATTTCTTGCATTTGTAGTGATTGGTGCAGGATACTTTTTCTTTAGTCCACGAACTGTAGAATGGTGTTGCTATCATCATATCAGCGATGCGACATGTACCGAACCTGAAATATGTTCCCGATGCGGCAGGATATGGGGAGAACCAGTTGGCCATAATTGGCAGGAAGCAACATGTACTGAGCCTGAGATATGTATAACCTGCGGCAGCATTGGCCGTGAGGCACAAGGTCATGACTGGCAGGAAGCAACATGCACCGAGCCAAAGACGTGTATTGCATGTGGGATAACCGAAGGGCGATCGAAGCGTCATAGCTGGCGAAACGCGACATGTACCAAACCAAGGACATGTATAATCTGTGGATTGATAGATGGAGTCAAATTGGATCATGATGTTCAGGATTATTTTTGCAAGATGTGCAAAGAGGCTTTTGTGACAGAGAGTGATGTGCCGAATATTCTTGATATTACATCATTACGATATGAGATTAATTATGTTGGTGGAATAGATCAGTACATGACTTTTACAAATAAGTTGAAATCGATTGACTATATCACTCTTAAATTGGAGTTTCTCAATGCAGTAGGTGATGTGCTGACAGATGATATATCGGGCAGAAGAACGGCCTCCTTGCAATTTACAGGACCGTTAGACGCTGGAAAAACCAGTTCTAGGCAATATTGGAGAGCATGTTTTTATAATTCAACATTTTCTGGAAGAATCAATATTTTAGAAATTGAAATTGAGTATTCAGATGGGACCACTCTCGTCTTGGATGAAGATCTTGCAGAATATGCAGTGAAGGATTGGAGATAGCGTCATATAAACAGAATGCTCAGATTATCAGTTGATTGGCGGTTGTATGCAGATAATCTCCGATTATTGGAGACATAGATCGAAACATTGTCTCAAGAGCAAGGAAGGCCTTACAACATCTACTTAGCTTTTACGGTATGTATACTATTCAGAGGTAGAGCACATGGTTGTTAGCTGAGTTGTTGTAGGTTCAAGCCCTACCAGGAGAGTGAATCATCGCAGTGATGCATAGAAAAAGCCTGCAAACATTAGTGTTTGCAGGCTTTTTCTATGGAAGGTTTTCGTCTGCAGACTTATAGAGTGCAGAAAAACAAAAGCAGGAACCAGTGTATTGGAGCAGCCTGAGGGATAAGCGGAAGGACTTAAGAGAATTAAAAGAATCCTTGCATTTTTCAAAAAAGAAACCGTATTGTGTGTTTCGTTCATACTGGCAGTGGTGTCGATGTTTATTGTGCCGCCAGACAAAGTCTATTGGGGCTAAATTCTATCGCCTCTTCCCTCTCCAGACTGCTGCCCCGCCAATTACTAAAAGCAGGATCAATGCCGCTGCCACGGAGATCACAACCGGTTTGCGGAGAAAACTCGGGATATCGTTTTTGGTTTCAGCAATAGAGGAGTCTTCCTCGCCGGAGGCATTCGTTTGTTCCGTCTCCGTGAGAGCTGGGGTTTCTGCGGGTGTCGATGGCGCCTTATATTCCAGCATGGGCATTTCCTCCTCTAACACAACGCCGCAGCGCACGCAGACGCCGCTTTGCACACCCGTGTTAAACTGGGTAGGGCTTTGGATGGTTGTCCATTCCTCAACGGAATGCCGATACAAGGTATAGAAATCGGTATAGGCATAGCCGCAACCGTCACATGTGATGGTGGTGTAGCCAAAGGTATTGCATCCCGGCTCCGTCACTGTCTCAGTGTGGGAAGCATCAACGCACATATCCGGTCTTAAGTCAATTGTATAGTCAAAGACTTCGTCTCTTTCAAAGACGGCGCTGTTATCGCTGTTCTTTAGATTCCAGCTCATGACCTCTCCCACATATTCTTTGCAATATGCGCGTCGATCCGTATTGTCCTCAAAAAAACGAATTCTCCCCTGCACAGTATTATTGGTAATGCGTCCCTCATGCGCCGTGCCCTTAGGGTAAAAAATGTACATGCCAACCAAACCACCGTTATGGACATAGCCATGGTCCGAATCATATCCGTCGATGATCACATTGCATTCGTTCAGGTCCAAATAACCTGCCGCGTAAGCGCCTCCCATAAACTGCTCATCCCGAGTGTCTGCGTCCGTGTCGATGCAGATAAGCGTCACATCCGCACTGGTCTGCTCGATCAGTCCGTTGCCGTATCCCACGATACCACCCACGCCGAACATTCTGTCATGTGCCCGAAGTTCCAGCCGTCCCTGAATACTGCAGTTTCTGACGGTGCTGTTCTCAGAGTACCCCGCTATCCCGCCGATAAAGCAAGGAACATCCGTCTCCAACTCCATCTGCAGATTCACCAAATTCACATTGCGGACCTCCGCCTCCTTCAGGGTGCTGAACAATCCCGCAAAGTATGTCTCATAAACTTTATAATTACCATCATAGGTATCGGCCTGTTCTACTCCGACATTCTCCACCCTCAGATTGAGAAGAGTATGTCCGCCGCCGTCAAACACACCTTCAAAGGCCATTGGCTCCCATTGAAGCCCCGCCATGTCAATGTCGTTCATTAGTACATAATTGCCCTGAGGATTCTGCTGAATCTGCAGCAGTTCCTCATAGGTTTCTATTTTTGTGGGCGCATCTTCGCCTTCCTCCGCCTGCAAGGTGACGCAGGGCGCCGCCATGAGAACGCTCAGAAGAAAAAACAAAGCCCTCAATACGCTCCGGCCTTTTGAAAATTTTCTATGTAACATTTTTCATACCCTCTTTTCAAGCCATTCTATCATTTTTTTCAACGTATGACAAGAAAGGATTTCCCTTTTTGAGTTTCCTCATTTTTTCTGTATAATAAAAATGCAAAAACAGCTCCAACATGTTATAATTGAATCACCACAAACAAAGG
Organism: Acetatifactor sp.; assembly: GCA_029055435.1. Lineage (GTDB taxonomy): Bacteria > Bacillota > Clostridia > Lachnospirales > Lachnospiraceae > Acetatifactor. The sequence continues at coordinate 19,654 of JAIDDH010000052.1, read as the reverse complement.
AGTGTTTTGCTTGATTTTTCTCTGCCGGTTCTGGTATTGGAGAGCAGTGTGTACTGGGGCGGTCTGGGGGATAAGCGGAAGGACTTAAGATAATGAAAAGAATCCTTGCATTTTTCAAAAAAGAAACCGTATTGTGTGTTTCGTTTATACTGGCAGTGGTGTCGATGTTTATTGTGCCGCCGGACAAAGAGTATTGGGGATATATTGATTTTAGAACTTTGGCAATCCTGTTCTGCCTGATGAGCGTTATGGCGGGATTTCAAAAAGCCGGAGTGTTTGACTGGATTGCAAAAAAGCTTTTAGGCCATGTGAGAAGCGGGCGAGGCCTGATCCTGACATTGGTGTTGCTGTGCTTTTTCTCCGGTATGTTTATTACGAATGATGTTGCACTCATTACCTTTGTCCCGTTTACCTTTATCGTCCTGGGCATGCTTGGGGACAAACAGAAAGACCGGCTGGTGCTGCCGGTTGTGGTGATGCAGACAATAGCAGCCAATCTGGGGAGTATGCTGACACCGGTCGGCAATCCGCAGAACTTATATCTTTATGGGAGAGCAGGACTCTCTATCCGTGAGTTCCTTATGCTGATGATGCCATATACGCTTTTATCATTGGTGCTGCTGGTGGTCTGGAGTCTGATACAGGGCAGGGCGTGTCCGCAGGCTCTGGAGTCAGGCGAAGCATCAGTACAGGATAATCTTCCGCAAGGGAAAAAAGCTGTTTATCCGCTTGTGGTCTATCTTATGCTGTTTTTGCTGTGCCTGCTTGCAGTAGGGCATATCCTGCCGTGGCAGGCAGCCCTTGTGGCAGTGATCATCATGATATTTGTAACGGACAGACAGGTATTTGCAAGAGTAGATTATTTCCTGCTCCTTACGTTTGCAGGATTTTTTGTTTTTGTCGGGAATGTAGGAAGGATTCCGGCTTTCCGGGATTTCCTGCAGGATATGATTGCCGGCAGGGAGGTTTATACGGCCATTATTGTGAGCCAGATTATCAGCAACGTACCGGCAGCGTTGCTTTTATCAGGTTTTACAGAAAATTTTGAGGGGCTTATTGTGGGTACGAATCTGGGAGGACTGGGGACGCTGATTGCGTCCATGGCGAGTCTGATTTCTTATAAATATGTGGCAAAAGAGACAAATGGCTGCAAAAGTAAATATATAGTGCTTTTCACAGTCGGGAATATTTTCTTTCTGGCAGCCCTTGTTTTGCTTAATGTTCTGCTGGGGAATAGCACGGGCATGGTTTATTGAGTCTACAAATCTTTTAACTCCATCCGATTTAGAATGCCGTCTACATCCACGCCGGGATGTGTGGCATAGATGCGGCATATCTGCTCCACCAGCGCTTTGTCTGCATGTACTTTGGCGGCAATCTCTGATACTTCCTTTGCGGCGTTCATTTCTTTTACAATTTTCCGAATCAGCTTGTCCATATCCTTCGGCGGAAAATCATTGAGAGAATAATTTTCCGAGAGCTCAGGCTGACAGTCGATTTCCTGTATTTCTATACGGTGCTCCCCGGGAAAAAGCGTCAGCACAGCCATCGTGATGGGAAGGCGAAAACGCCTTGAGCCGCAGCTTCCCGGATTCAGGTATATGATGTTTCCTTCCGTTCGCTCCTCGTATTTGTGGGAATGCCCGTAGATTACTAAATCTATGTCTGCCAAATCCGGTTTGATGTGCTTTTTATTGTGTACCATATAAAATCGGAAGCCATACAGCTCGGTTTCCAGCTCCGTGGGAAGTCCTTCCGCCCACTCCTTATCAGCATTGCCCCGCACAACATAGGTCTTAGTTATCTTCCTGAGCTGATCCAGAACTTCTGGTTTTCCCACATCTCCGGCATGCAGAACTGCCTCGCAGGTCTTTAATATATCTATACATTCCTGCCGCAAAAGTCCATGTGTGTCTGATATTACGGCGATGCGGTGTTTTTCCATCTTTGTTATGCCCTCCTGTTGCGCCCGCTTTGGCTGAATACAGTTTTATTATAACAGGAACAGGGGATTTTTCAATGAAGATCGGCATGGATTCGTATGGATTCCTGACCTTCTGTAACAGTGCAGCCTGCAATATTGTGAGGGCTGTCTTCTCCCGTCGATACGGTTGGAATAGCATTCGCAATATTGCAGGCTGTACTGTTACTCCCTCCTTGACAGAACCGGAGGAGAAGTGGTATTGTCTAGACTGAATCAGGCTATGCTTATCAAAGAACTGAAATCTGGAGGTAGCGTATGGGTGTTTTGTCAAATCTGGAACCGCAGAAAGTGTTTTATTATTTTGAAGAAATCACCAGGATTCCGCATGGCTCGGGCAATGTGGAGCAGATCAGCGATTATCTTGTGGAGTTTGCACGAAGCAGGAATCTGGAGGTTATTCAGGATGCGCTGAAAAATGTGATTATTTTCAAGGAGGCGACTCCGGGCTATGAGGCTGAACCTGCGGTCATTCTGCAGGGGCATATGGATATGGTGGCGGTGAAGGAGCCGGGATGTCCAAAGGATATGAGGACAGAGGGGCTTCAGGTCGCCGTGGACGGAGATCGTATTTATGCAGAGCACACCAGTCTGGGCGGAGACGATGGTATTGCGGTGGCCTATGCGCTGGCGCTTCTGGATGCGCAGGATATTCCGCATCCCCGGCTGGAGGTGGTCATCACCGTGGATGAAGAGGTGGGTATGGATGGCGCCAGAGGGATTGAGTTGTCCATGCTGCAGGGGAATCGTCTTGTGAATCTTGACTCTGAGGAAGAGGGTGTTTTCCTCACGGGATGCGCGGGGGGAGCGCGTGTGAACTGTAAGCTGTCCATGAAAAAGGAGCCCTGTGCGGGCACTGTGTGCAGCCTTTATATAGGCGGACTTCTGGGCGGACATTCCGGGGAGGAAATCCAGAAGGAGCGCGGCAATTCCAACAGTCTCTTCGGAAGGGTGCTCCGGGCTCTGAGTAAGTCATATCCGGTGCGGCTCATCCATGTGGAGGGCGGTCTTGCGGACAATGCGATTCCTCGAGAGACAAGGGCGGAGCTTTTGTTTTCACCGGATTGCGGGAATTGTCAGAAGCACTCGGAAAATATGGAAAAGTTTGGAATACCGGAAATGCTGGAAAAGCTGAAAAACGAAATTGCAGCGGAGCTCGCCTCCAAGGACCCGGGATTTACGATGCGCTGGGAGTTTGGCGGCAGCGAAGAGAAGACTGCTGCGCTGTCCGTGGAGGATACGCGCAGAGCGGCGGCCATGCTGACGGGTCTGCCAAACGGTGTGCAGAACATGAGCGCGGATATGCCGGGACTGGTGGAGACTTCGCTGAATCTGGGTATTTTGAAGCTGGAGGAGGAAGGGCTTACCGCTGAGTTTTCCGTGCGCAGCAGCATTGAGAGTGCGCGGGATGCCCTGATTGAGAAGCTTGGCGCCATCACGGAGCTGGCAGGGGGCACTGTCTCGGTAAGCGGAGTGTATCCCGGCTGGAAATATCGCGCGGATTCGCCTTTGCGTGAGAAAATGATCCGGGTCTACCGGGAAATGTATGGCCGTGAGCCCAGAGTGGAGGCCATTCATGCGGGGCTTGAGTGCGGGCTTCTGGGCAGCAAAATCCACGATTTGGACTGCGTGTCCATCGGGCCGGATATGCAGGCGATTCACACTACGGAGGAGACCTTGAGCATATCATCCACCAGGAGAGTGTGGGAGTATCTGCTGCGGCTTTTGGCAGAAAAGGAGGCAGGACAGTCATGATTTTATTTCAGTGTGACTATAATGAGGGCGCGCATCCGAAGGTGATGGAGCGTCTGGTGCAGACCAATGGGGAACAGACTGTGGGTTACGGTGAGGACGCCTATTGTTTGGAAGCCGCCCAAAAGATTCGCAAAGCCTGCGGGGACGAGAGTCTGGCTGTTCATTTTCTGGTGGGCGGCACCCAGACCAATTTGACAGTGATCGACGCGGCCCTGCGGCCTCATCAGGGAGTGCTCTGCGCGGCGACGGGACATATCAATGTCCACGAGACCGGGGCGGTGGAGTCCTGCGGGCACAAGGTGCTGGGATTGCCCGGCGAGGATGGAAAAATTACGGCGGCTCAGGTGGAAGCAGCTTGTATTGAGCACAGAGATAATGATAGCTTTGAACATATGGTGCAGCCTAAAATGGTATACATATCCAATCCCACAGAACTGGGAAGCATTTATAGCAGGGCCGAGCTCTCGGCACTCTATGAGGTCTGCCAAAAGTATGGTTTGTACTTGTTTTTGGACGGCGCCCGTTTGGGCTATGGTCTTGCCGCTTCAGACAACGATCTGACTTTTGCGGACGTCGCACGATATACGGATGTATTTTACATTGGTGGAACCAAAGTGGGCGCATTGTTCGGGGAGGCAGTGGTCATCAGCCGGGACGAGCTGAAGGAGGATTTCCGCTATCTGATCAAACAAAAAGGCGGCATGCTGGCGAAGGGACGCCTTCTGGGCGTGCAGTTTGACGCATTGTTTACGGATGATCTCTATCTGGAGATATCTTCCCATGCCACAGTCCTTGCGGAGAAGCTTCGGACGACATTTGTGCAAAAGGGCTATGAGCTGGTGGCTCCCAATCACACCAATCAGATATTTGTGATTATGCCGGACGCGCATCTGGACGCGCTGAGGGAGCATTTTGGATTTTCTTATGATCACAGGGTGGACGCGGAACACAGCGTGGTTCGATTCTGCACCAGCTGGGCGACCAAAGAATGTGATGTAGATGCGCTGATTGCCATGCTAGAGCAGTTTTAGGTGGAAGCGTAATTGAACATCAAAATTTTGTAACAATTCAGCCTAAAATATTGCGAGGGCTATATTCAGTGGGTGTCGAGGCGGAAGGAGACCGGGATGGTTTGGCAGGCTCTGGCGGAGGTTGATGCGTTTTCTTATAGTGCGTGCCGGAGACCAGGGTGAAATGCGCATGGATGCGCATTTCAGGTTCTACGGTGCATGGATGCACCTTAGAACCGACCCGCAAATTGCAAGATTTTATCACAGCACTATTAGAAAACACCCAACCGCAGCCGCCTGCCAAACCATCCCGGTCTTTCTGCCCCGACACTGTTGGAATAGCATTCGCGATATTTCAAGTTAAGCTGTTACAAAAATTTCAACAATTTTCAAAAAAACTATTGCAATTTTCAAAAGCACAGGTTATAATACTGCTTGTGCTTCGGGGTGTGGCTCAGCTTGGTTAGAGCGCCGTCTTAGGGAGGCGGAGGTCGCGAGTTCGAATCCCGCCACTCCGATGATTAGAAAATGGCTAAAATTCTTGTGAGAGGATTTTGCCATTTTCTTTTGTATTGCCTGAATCAGTGGCAGTGTGTTGTGAGGCATTGAGGGTATATGATTAAGGAATATGTGATTTGTGAGGCGGAGGAGACCATTCCCGTGGAGATTGTCTATACGCGGAGAAAGTCTCTGGGTCTGCAGATAAAGAGCGACGGCAGGGTTTATGCCCGGGTGCCCGAGAGGACGTCGGACGAGGTGATCCGGTATTTTATCGAGAAGCACACGGCGTGGATTCTGCGAAAGAGGAGCAGGCTGGTCAATGTGCCGCAGGCGTCGGTCACACGTCTGCCGGAGGTGACAAGCGAGGCGGGCAAGAGGCAGATCCGGCGGCTTGTGACGCAGCGGGTGGCCTATTACGCCGGGATGATGGGCGTGGCCTACGGACGCATTTCCATGCGCAATCAGAGAACCAGATGGGGAAGCTGCAGCAGCGACGGCAATCTGAATTTTAATTGCAGACTGCTCTTTGTTCCCCCGGAGCTGGTGGACTATGTGGTGGTGCATGAGCTGGCGCACAGGCGGCACATGAATCATTCTCCCGAGTTTTGGCAGGAGGTGGAGCGTTATCTGCCGGATTATCGGGAGCGCAGGGAGAAACTCAGGCAATATGGCATAGAGTGACGGAGGGGGCAATATAGAAGTATGAGAGAGAAAATCTGTCCCGTGTCGGGAAAATGCGGCGGATGCAGATGGGTGGATAAGCCCTATGAGGAGCAGCTGCAGGAGAAAGAGAAGCGTTTTGCCAAATTGATGGCTCCCTTTTGTAAGCCGGAGCCTATGATTGGTATGGAGCAGCCGGCCCACTACCGCAACAAGGTGCATGCGGTGTTCGGGGAGGACAGACGGCATCGTGTCATTTCCGGTATCTATGAGGCCGCCAGCCACCGCATTGTGCCGGTGGACAGCTGTTATATCGAAAATGAGAAGGCGGATGCCATCATTGTTTCCATCAGAAAGCTTTTGCCTTCTTTTAAGATACGTCCTTACAATGAGGACACGGGCTATGGACTGTTTCGCCATGTGTTGATCCGCACGGCGCATGCCACAGAGCAGATTATGGTGGTACTGGTTTTGGCCTCGCCGATTCTGCCTTCCAAAAATAATTTTGTGAAAGCACTTCGTAAGGAGCACCCGGAGATTACCACCATTGTGGTCAATGTGAACGGTCGGGGCACCAGTATGGTACTGGGCGAGCGGGAGCAGGTCATTTATGGAAAGGGCTATATCGAGGATGTGCTCTGTGGGAAAACTTTCCGTATTTCCCCGAAATCCTTTTATCAGGTGAATCCGGTGCAGACGGAAAAGCTGTATGGTAAAGCGCTGGAGTACGCGCAGCTCGCAGGCGGGGAGACTGTGCTGGACGCCTATTGCGGTACAGGAACCATGGGAATCATTGCCGCCGGACGGGCGGGAAATGTCATCGGTGTGGAGCTGAACGCTGACGCAGTGCGGGATGCACGTATCAATGCAAAGCGCAACGGAGTGGAAAATATACAATTTTATCTGAATGATGCGGGGAAATTTTTGACAGATATGGCCGCGCAGGCACAGGGCGAAGAAGGACGGAATGCGGGGAGACAGAAGGGGCAGATGATGGTGGATGTGTTGTTGATGGATCCGCCCCGGGCCGGAAGCGATGAGGCGTTTTTGAGCTCTGTCGTTCGGCTGGGGCCCTCGAAAGTGGTCTATGTGTCCTGTAATCCCGAGACATTGATCCGGGATTTGAAATATCTGAAGAGATATGGCTATCAGGTAAAGAGGGCGGTGGGGGTGGATATGTTCCCGTTCACGGAAGCCACGGAGGCTGTCTGCCTGTTGGAGAAGCGTGATGGAAAATAGGGCTTGCCTAGACTATTTCATAGTGCTATAGTATACAATAAAAGGAAGATTGTGGATATGTTTGAAGAATTCCTGAACCAGCGATGGGTTGAAATTTTCATAGATTCCTTCTGGAAAATCCTGCTGCCGGGGTTGAAGCTCACCATTCCCCTGACGGCCATTTCTTTCGTGTTTGCGCTGATAATCGCGGTGATTGTGGCCCTGATTCAGTTTGCGGATGTGCGGGTGCTGAAGCAGATTGCGCGCTTTTATGTGTGGGTGATTCGGGGAACGCCGATTCTGGTGCAGTTGTTTGTGGTGTTTTACGGGCTGCCGAGTCTGGGGATTGTGCTGGAGCCCTTTCCGGCGGCGGTGATTGTGTTTTCCATCAATGAGGGCGCCTATGCCTCGGAGACCATCCGGGCGGCGCTGGAATCCGTGCCGAAGGGGCAGATAGAGGCCGGTTATTGCGTGGGGATGTCATGGATGCAGATCATGTGGAGAATTGTGCTGCCTCAGGCGCTGCGCATTGCGTTTCCGCCTCTGTCCAACTCGCTGATCGGACTGTTGAAGGAGACTTCGCTGGCGGCCAACATCACCGTGGCGGAGATGTTTATGTCCACCCAGCGGATTGTGGCCAGAACTTATGAGCCGCTGCTTCTCTATCTGGAGGTGGGATTCGTCTATCTGATGTTTTGTACGATTTTGACCGGAGTTCAGCGGGCGGGAGAAAAAAGGCTGCAGACCTATGGCCGACAGCCCATGAAAAAGCAGACGGCCGGGCGCAGAAGATTTCGGGTTTGAGCTTGATAAGGGGACGATATCATGTTAGAGGTGAGAGGTTTGCGCAAATCCTTCGGCGGGCTTGAGGTGCTGCGGGATGTTGATCTGGATGTGAACAAGGGAGATGTGGTGGCAATTCTGGGCCCCAGCGGTTCCGGGAAGACTACGCTGCTTCGGTGTCTGAACTTTCTGGAGACGGCGGATGCGGGCAGCTATACATTTGACGGTGAGCATTTTGCGCTGGATAAGATAGCCAGGCGGGATATAGCGCGGATTCGCAGGAAGACAGGATTTGTGTTTCAGAGTTTTCATCTGTTCAGCAATAAGACGGCGCTTCAGAATGTGACAGAAGGGTTGATTGTCGCCGGGAAAATGAAAAGACAGGATGCGGAGGTCATAGGCAGGCAGATGCTGAACAAGGTTGGACTGTCCGACCGGCAGGATCATTATCCGCATCAGCTCTCCGGCGGGCAGCAGCAGCGTGTTGCCATCGCCCGGGCGCTTGCCGCCAATCCCGAGATTATCTTTTTTGATGAGCCCACTTCGGCGCTGGACCCGGAGCTCACGGGGGAGGTGCTGCAGGTGATGCGCGGATTGGCCGATGAGGGCAGGACGATGTTGGTGGTGACCCATGAGATTGCTTTTGCGAGACAGGTGTCGAATCGAGTGATCTTCATGGACGGAGGCGTGGTGCTGGAGGCTGGAGCAAGCGGCGATTTTTTTGCAGCGCCAAAAGAGGAGCGCAGCAGAGAATTTCTGCGTACCCTGCAGGAGCGCGGGGCATAGAAAGAGTTGTAATAAAAGGAGGAAAAGATATGAAAAAGTGGAGTTGGAAGAAATATGTGGTTTTATTGACGGTTCTGGGAGCCTTTGCGCTCTCCGCCTGCGGCGGCAAAGCGCCCGGGAATAATGCTTCTCAGGGAGCGAGCGGGGAGAAGGATCAACTTGCCCGCATTCAGGAGGCTGGGGAGATCACCGTGGCCATGGAGGGAACCTGGGCGCCCTGGACTTATCATGATGAGAATGATGAGTTGGTGGGATTTGATGTGGAGGTCGCACAGAAAATTGCGGAGAAGCTTGGAGTTAAGGTTGTCTTTGTGGAAGGCGAGTGGGACGGCCTCTTGGCAGGACTGGATGCAGGGCGCTATGATATTATGGTAAACGGTGTGGAGTACACCGAGGAGAGGGCGGAAAAGTATGATTTTTCTGAACCGTATGGTTATATCAAAACGGCCATTATTGTAAACGGTGACAACACGGATATTCAATCCTTTGAGGATTTGAACGGCAAGACCACCGCAAATACCATCTCCAGCACCTATGCGCAGCTGGCGGAGAGCTATGGCGCCACCGCCACGGGAGTGGATGATCTGAATCAGACTATCGAGCTTCTGCTGCAGGGTAGAATTGACGCCACTCTGAATGCGGAAGTGACTTTTTACGACTATATGAATGTACATCCGGAGGCCGACCTGAAAGTGGCGGCGCTCACGGAGGAGGCGTCTCATGTGTGCATTCCCCTGCGCAAGGGAGAGGATTCTGCAAGCCTGCGGGAGGCAATAAATCAGGCCATTACAGAGCTGCGTGAAGAAGGCGTGCTGAGTGAGATTTCGGTCAAATATTTCGGGACGAATATCACAGGTCAAGCAGGTTAAGGATTATTGGGATATATTAGGATATGTAAAAAAGAGTTGTGTCGGTCTGTTATAAATGACCGGCGCAACTCTTTTTGATTTGAATCTAATTTATCGAGATTTAGGCATTTGCCAGTGCCAAAAGTTCTTCCAGCATCTTGGGCAGCTCGGTTTCCATGTTTTCATCTGAGAACTGGCAGGTGCCTACTTTCCTGTGGCCGCCTCCATTGTACTTGAGCATGAGACTTCCCACGTCCACATTGGAGGTCTTGTTCAAAATGCTGTAGCCCACTGCGGCAGAGCAACCCTGTCCGCCGCGGCCGCTCACGATCCACGCAGAGATATTCTGCTCGGGATACATGCTGTAGATCAGGAAACGATTGCCGGAGTAGATGGGATTCACGCCTCGCAAATCAGAGATGATGACATTGCCTTCCACGCGAGTGTGCTGCCTTACCATCTCCATGAATTTCTCGGTCTGCTCGTTGTAAACAGCGATGCGCTCCTTTACGTCGGGGAGATTCAAAATGTCATCTGTGCTCATGGTGCGGCAGGCATCTATCAATTTCTCCATCAGCTGATAGTTGGAGATGGTAAATTCGCGCCATCTGCCGAGTCCGGTTCTGGGATCCATGAGAAAGCCGATTAAAATCCATCCCTCGGGATGCTGAATCTCGTCTATGGTGAGATTGCCGGAGTCCACTTTGTCAACGGCTTCCATCATATCGTCAAACTGGGGAAAACGCTCTTTCCCGCCGTAATATTCATAAATAATGCGTGCGCAGGAAGGGGTGATACGGCTTTCGCCTTTGTACTTCCCGGCCAACTGCAGTCTTTCATGCTCGCTGGAATGATGGTCAAACCACAGTCCGCATCCCTCCACATAGGGAACATTGGCGAGGCAGTCATCCTCGGTAACTTCCACAAGACCATCCTGCAGATCCTTGGGATGCGCAAATTTCCAGTGGTCGATGATGCCGGCCTCTTTCAGAAGAGCGCCACATGCAAGACCATCAAAGTCTGAACGTGTAATTAATCTCATGACAATCTCCTTTAATATGTACTTTTATCTTATTTTTAAATAGAAAATGGAGATAATGGGATTCGAACCCACGACCTCTTGCATGCCATGCAAGCGCTCTCCCAACTGAGCTATACCCCCGCATAAGTTTTGAAGATCACTTTTCTGACCCTCTATATACGGATAGTCGTTCCATGTCTCAGACAAAATCATTATATCATAGATATGCCCAAAATGGAAGGAAAAAAAGAAAAAGTGAGCTGCGCAGTAAAAAGTAGTTGACAAATACTTTTATAATGATATAATTTGAAAAGCAAAGTAATTGATTTTAAAATCAAAATATTTTAAAAGAAAAGTTTATGGAGAGCCGTTATGATTGGAAAAATACTGGGGACGGGTTCCTGTGTACCTGCGCAGAGCTGGGATAACAATAAACTCTCTGAAATGGTGGATACCAATGATGAGTGGATTAGAGAGCGTACAGGAATCGTCACACGCCATGTGGCGGAGGGGGAGGAGTCCACTGTAGCCCTGGCGGCGGGAGCCGCAAAGGCTGCTCTGGAGAATGCAGGGCTGGAAGCAGAAGCCTTGGAACTGATTATTGTGGCTACGGTTTCGCCGGAAAATCTGGTGCCCTGCACGGCCTGTCAGGTTCAGGAGGCGCTGGGAGCAAAGGGGGCTACCTGCTTTGACTTAAATGGCGCATGTACGGGATTTCTGCTGGCCATGAACACTGCGCAGGCTTATCTGGCGCAGGGGATTTACCGCACGGCTCTGATTGTCGGAGCGGAATGTCTCTCCAATCTGATGGATTGGAATGACAGATCCACATGCATCCTGTTTGGGGACGGTGCGGGGGCGGCAGTGCTTCAGGCGCAGCCCGAGGGCCGTTACGCCCAGGTGACACATTCTGAGGGAGACCGTGGAGCAGTGCTTACCTGCGCCAGCAGGAACCGCAGAGGAGATGATGGAGGCTGTACGGCGGAGACTTTTCTGCGTATGGACGGGGGCGAAGTATTTAAATTCGCGGTGTCAAAAGTTCCTCGGGTGATTGCGGAGCTTCTGGAAAAGGAAGAGCTCACGCCGGAGGCGATCGATTACTTTGTCCTGCATCAGGCCAATGCCCGCATAGTGGGCGCGGTGGCAAAGCGGCTGGGAGGAGATTCAGAAAAATTTCCTCTGAACATAGCCGAGTACGGCAACACCTCATCCGCAAGCATTCCTATATTGCTGGATGAGTTAAACCGGGCGGGAAAGCTTCGGCGAGGCATGAAGCTTGTGCTGGCCGGTTTTGGCGGAGGGCTCTCCTACGGGGCGAGCCTGATCGTCTGGTAAAAATATGAGAAGAATTTCTAAGGCGTCAAAGTACGCCGCCTAAGAAATTCTAAATCTCATATGGAAGAACGCAAGAGCAGCGTTCTTCCGTATCCCTCAAAAGGTATCAAGAGGGAATTAATTAAAAGGAATCAAAAAATTTAAAACGAAAAGGAGAACAGAACATGTTGGAGAAAATCAAAGAAATCGTAGCGGATTCATTGGGAGTTGATAGTGCGACTTTGACGGCGGAGACTTCCTTTCAGGAGGATTTGAATGCGGATTCTCTGGATTTGTTTGAGCTGGTTATGGCGCTTGAGGAGGCCACCGGCGTGGAGATTCCCTCCGAGGAGCTGCCCAACATCAGGACGCTCGGGGATGTGGAAAAATATCTGAACGCGTAGAGAGAGGGAGAGTGCATGAAGACAGAAATCACCGAATTGTTGGGGATTGAGTATCCCATTATACAGGGAGGTATGGCGTGGGTGGCAGAGCATCATCTTGCGGCGGCCGTCAGCGAGGCCGGAGGTCTGGGCCTCATCGGCGCGGCTAATGCGCCTGCGGACTGGGTGCGTGAGCAGATTCGCGCGACCAGAGAGCTTACCGACAAGCCCTTCGGCGTCAACATCATGCTCATGAGCCCTTATGCGGAGGATGTGGCAAAGGTTGTGGCCGAGGAGAAAGTAGCCGTGGTTACCACCGGAGCGGGAAACCCGGAGAAATATATGGATTCATGGAAAGCGGCGGGCATCAAGGTGATTCCCGTAGTGGCTTCCGTGGCATTGGCAAAGCGTCTGGAGCGCAGCGGCGTGGATGCCGTGGTCGCTGAAGGAACAGAGTCCGGCGGGCATATCGGAGAGCTCACCACCATGGTGCTGGTGCCTCAGGTGGCGGATGCTGTGCAGATTCCCGTCATTGCGGCCGGCGGTATCGCGGACGGTCGGGGCGTTGCGGCGGCATTTATGCTGGGAGCATCGGGCTGTCAGCTCGGCACACGCTTTGTTGCCACCAAAGAGGCTGTGGTGCATGATCGCTACAAAGAGTACATATTGAAGGCAAAGGATATCGACACCAAAGTGACGGGACGCAGCACCGGTCATCCTGTGAGATGCCTGCGCAATCAGATGACCAGAGAGTATCTGCGCATCGAGGCGGAGGGTGTGGACTTTGAAAAGCTGGAGCTGATGACTGTGGGCGGACTTCGGCGCGCCGTGGTGGACGGGGACGTGGAGAACGGAAATGTCATGGCGGGTCAGTGCGCCGGAATGATTCAGGACATCCTCACCTGTAAAGAGGTTATGGAGAAACTCATGAGCGAGGCGGGGAAGGTACTGTCAACGGTTAATTTTGATGTTTAATAGTGCCGTATGAGCGGCGGAATGAGAGGAAGTATGGGTAAGATTGCATTTTTGTTCCCGGGCCAGGGCGCTCAAAAGGCGGGCATGGGACTGGATTTTTACAAAGAGTTTCCCACGGCGCGGGAGATTTACGAGAAGGCCGGAGCATGGCTTGGCATGGACGTCAAGGCGCTCTGCTTTGAGGAAAATGACAGACTGAATCAGACACAGTATACCCAGGCCGCCATGGTGACGACCTCCATGGCCATGGAGCAGGTGATTGAGGAGCAGGGACTGCATCCCGACATCGCTGCGGGATTGAGCCTGGGAGAATATTGCGCCATCGCCACTGCGGGGGCCATGAGTCTTCAGGATGCAATTGTGACGGTGAGAAAAAGGGGACTTCTCATGGAGGAGGCCGTGCCCGCAGGACAGGGCGGCATGGCTGCCGTGCTGGGCATGGAGGCCGGGGATATCGAGCAGATCATCGAGCCGATTGCACAGGTGAGCATTGCCAATTACAACTGTCCCGGACAGATTGTAATCACCGGTATGCGCCAGTCTCTGGATGCCGCCATGGAAGCGCTGAAGGGCGCCGGGGCAAAAAGAGTGATAGAGTTGACTGTCAGCGGACCATTCCACTCGGAGATGCTTACGGAGGCCGGAAACAGGCTGGCTGCGGAGCTGGAGCATGTAGAGCTTAAGAGTCTGGATATTCCGTATGTCACCAATGTGACTGCAGAGACGGTGAAAGATACAGCCCAGATCAAGGCGCTTCTGGCCAGACAGATATCTTCTCCTGTCAGATGGCAGCAGAGTGTGGAGCATATGATTGCGGAGGGCGTGGACACTTTTGTGGAGATCGGCCCCGGAAGGACTCTCACAGGATTTATGAAAAAGATCAACCGGGACGTGACGATTTACAATATCGAGACAGTGGCGGATATGAACGAGGTGCTGAAAAAATTAAGCGGCAACGCGTAAAGAGGATGCTGCTTGTGCGGCAGAATGCGAGGAAATATTGAGTATGAAAAAGGAAGCGGGAACAGACAGGAAAGTGGCAATAATCACCGGTGCCTCCCGGGGCATCGGCAGAGCCATTGCCCACAGGCTTGCGGCGGATGGAGTCCTGGTGGTGGTCAATTACAGCGGCTCTAAGGACGCGGCGGAGGCGGTATGCCGGGAAATCGCTGCGCAGACAGAGGGCGCGGAGGCAGTGAGCTATGGCTGTGATGTCAGCGATTTTGCAGCCTGCGAGACTTTCTTTAAGGAGATTATCTCCAGGTACGGACGGCTGGACATTCTGGTCAATAATGCGGGAATCACAAAGGACGGTCTGCTCATGGCCATGTCTGAGGAGGACTTTTCCAGAGTACTGGACGTCAATCTCAGAGGAGCCTTTCATTGTATCAGACAGGCTGCAAGGCAGATGTTGAAGCAAAGAGACGGCAGAATCGTCAATATTTCTTCCGTGGTGGGGCTGCACGGCAATGCCGGGCAGGCCAATTATGCGGCTTCCAAGGCGGGAGTCATCGGGCTGACCAAGAGTGCGGCCAAGGAGCTGGGCTCACGCGGCATTACGGTGAACGCTGTTGCCCCCGGCTTTATCGATACAGATATGACGGGGCAGCTCTCTGAGAAGGTGCGTACGGACGCGGCTGCTGCCATTCCGCTGGGACATTTCGGGAGACCGGAGGATGTGGCGGATGCGGTGGCGTTTCTGGTATCGGAACAGGCTGCTTATATCACCGGGCAGGTGCTGGGTGTGGACGGCGGCATGAGTATGTAGCAGGAGATTATGGAGGTTGGCAAGGAGATTAGCATGAAGAGACGAGTTGTGGTGACAGGAATGGGGGCTGTGACTCCCATTGGAAATGATGTGGAAAGTTTTTGGAACGCGGTGAAGCAAGGGCAGATCGGTATAGATAAAATCACGCGGTTTGACACTTCGGATTATAAGGTGAAGATTGCGGCGGAGGTGAAGGACTTTGACCCGGGGAAGTATTTGGATGCCAGGTCTGCCAGAAGGATGGAGCTGTTTTCCCAATATGCGGTGGTGGCGGCGTTGTCTGCCATGGAGGATGCGGGAATCTGCATGGAGCAGGAGGACCCCTTCCGGGTGGGCGTGATCGTCGGCTCCGGCGTGGGCAGCCTGCAGGCCACGGAGACCGCGGTTTTGAAAATGAATGAAAAGGGCCCTTCCAGAGTAGACCCCCTGCTGGTTCCCAAGATGATTGCCAATATGGCGGCGGGCAATGTGTCCATTGCCACCGGAGCCAGGGGCAAGTGTACCAATGTGGTGACGGCCTGTGCCACGGGAACGCATTGTATCGGCGACGCATTCCGTGCCATCGCATACAATGATGCGGATGTGATGCTGGCAGGCGGCACAGAGGCGGCGATCTGTCCCATCGGTGTGGCGGGATTTATGGCATTGACGGCACTGAGTACCAGTGAGGACCCTGCGCGTGCGTCCATTCCTTTTGATAGGGACAGAGGCGGATTTGTCATGGGTGAGGGCGCAGGCATCGTGGTCTTGGAGGAGTTGGAGCATGCGCGGCGCAGAGGAGCCCGTATCCTGGCCGAAGTGGTGGGATATGGAGCCACCGGGGATGCTTATCACATCACTTCCCCTTCGGAGGACGGGAGCGGTGCGGCCAGAGCCATGACGGACGCCATGGCGGAGGCAGGTATCGCGCCGGCGGATGTGGACTATATCAATGCCCATGGCACCGGCACTCACCACAATGATCTGTTTGAGACCAGAGCCATCAAGGCAGCTTTCGGAGAGGCGGCTTATTCTCTGAAAATCAATTCCACCAAGTCCATGATCGGGCATCTTTTGGGGGCGGCCGGCGGCGTGGAGTTCATCGTCTGCGTCAAGAGTATTCAGGAAGGCTTTATCCACCGCACTGTGGGTACCGAGCAGACAGAGGAGGAGCTGGATCTGGATTATGTGCTGGGCTCTCCGGTGAGACAGGATGTCAACTATGTCATGAGCAATTCTCTGGGCTTTGGCGGACACAATGCGTCGATTCTTTTGCGAAAGTATGAGGAATAAGGGAAAAATGGAAGAAGTGAAAACGAATAAAATGGAATATGAACAGATTATCGGGTTAATAGATCATGTTGCCGCCTCTGGGCTGAGTTCATTTACCTATGAGACGGTGGGCCTGAAGCTGTCCATGAAGGGCAGACAGCCTGTGGTCAGCTCTGCAGCTCCTGCAGTCGTGCCTCAGAACGCTCCGACAGCTCCGGCTCAGACCGGGACAATTTCCTTTGCGGCGGATGCGGGACTCGGGACTGACGCAGAGAATGCAGCCGGGCCGGATATGGCGCAGGACGGCGGAAAAATCGTTACATCCCCGCTGGTGGGCACCTTTTATGTGGCTCCCGCCGAGGGTGCGGAGCCCTATGTCAGCGTGGGAGACCATGTGAAAAAGGGACAGGTGCTGGCCATCGTGGAAGCCATGAAGCTGATGAACGAGATTGAGAGCGATTTCGACGGTGTGGTGAAAAAGGTTTTGGTGCAGGACGGGGAGCCGGTGGAATACGGGCAGCCTCTGTTCTGTCTGGAATAGCATTTAGAGGTAGACAGGAGTTAAAATGAACGCATTAAATGTAAAACAGATTGAAGAGATTATTCCTCATAGACATCCGTTTTTATTGTTGGACGGCATCGAGGATTATGTGCCGGGCGAGTATGCCATCGGGTATAAATGTGTGACTTTCCGTGAGGATTTTTTTGCGGGACATTTTCCCCAGGAGCCGGTGATGCCCGGCGTGCTGATTGTGGAGGCGCTGGCTCAGGCCGGAGCGGTGGCTATTTTGTCCATGCCGGAGAACGCAGGGAAGATTGCGTATTTCGGCGGTGTGGACAATTGCCGCTTCAAAGGAAAGGTGGTGCCCGGGGATAAGCTGCGTCTGGAGACCAGAATTATCAGGCAAAAGGGTCCCGTGGGCATCGGAGAGGCGAAGGCGTTTGTGGGCGACAGGCTGGTGGTGAAGGCAGAGCTGACCTTTGCCGTAGGAAAGGGTTGATGACAGAGCATGATTCGGAAATTATTGATCGCTAATCGCGGTGAAATCGCGGTACGGATTATCAGAGCGTGCAGGGAATTGGGAATAGAGACGGTTGCGGTGTACTCGGAGGCGGACGCGGGGAGTCTGCACTCGGAGCTTGCGGACGAGGCAGTGTGTATTGGCCCCGGGCCGTCCGTGGACAGTTATCTCAATATGGAGAGAATTATGAGCGCGGCCATGATTACCGGCGCGGACGCCATCCATCCCGGGTATGGTTTCCTGTCGGAGAATGCCCGCTTTGCGGAAGTTTGTGAGCGCTGCAGCATAACCTTTGTGGGACCGCCCTCTCAGGTGATTTCCAATCTGGGCAATAAGCAGGCGGCCAGAAATACCATGGTGGACGCAGGGGTTCCGGTGATTCCCGGAACGGATCATCCGGTGAAGGATGTTGAGGAAGGGCTTGCTCTGGCTGCGGACATCGGTTATCCGATTATCGTAAAAGCGGTGCTGGGAGGCGGCGGAAAGGGCATGCGGACGGCTTTTTCGGAGGAGGAGTTCGAGAAGGCTTTTCTCACGGCTCAGAAAGAGGCCCAGGCGGCATTCGGCGATGACAGCATGTATCTGGAACATTTTGTGGAGCACCCCAGACATATCGAGTTTCAGATTCTGGCGGATAATGAGGGCAATGTGGTGCATCTGGGGGAGCGGGATTGTTCCGTCCAGAGGAAGCATCAGAAAATGATAGAGGAGTCCCCCTCGCCGGCAGTCTCTCCTGCACTGCGGGAGAAGATGGGCGAGACGGCAGTGCGTGCGGCAAAGGCGGCGCATTATGTCAGCGCGGGTACCATCGAGTTCTTATTGGAAGGTGACGGGAGATTTTATTTCATGGAGATGAACACCCGCATTCAGGTGGAGCATCCGGTGACGGAGTGGGTGACGGATGTGGATCTCATAAAAGAACAGATTCGTATCGCGGCGGGAATGCCTTTGAGCATCTGTCAGGAGGATGTGCAGATCAAGGGTCATGCCATCGAGTGCCGCATCAATGCGGAGAATCCGCAGAAGAATTTCCGTCCTTCCCCGGGACGTATCTCCACCCTGCATCTGCCCGGAGGACAGGGAATCCGTGTGGATACGGGCATCTACAGCGGTTATCAGATTCCGCCCTACTATGATTCCATGCTGGCAAAGCTGATCGTACATGGGGAGGACAGATCCCAGGCCATCGCAAAAATGCTCAGTGCCATGGGCGAGGTGATTATCGGCGGCGTGGACACCAATGTGGATTATCAGTTTGCAATCCTTAGCGATGCGGACTATCAGGCGGGCAATGTAAATGTGGATTTTTTAAAAGATCATGAAATCGGCGGTGTGAAGATTGAAGAGTAATCATTTATTTAAGAAGACGGCAAAATATATTCCCATAGGAGAGCGCGTGGAGAGCGTGCCGGAGGTGCCGGAGGGACTCCTGCGCAGATGCAATGCCTGCAAGGCTGCAGTGTTCGTGGAGGAGGTCAAAGGCAATTCCTATATCTGTCCCCGCTGCAACAATTATTTCCGTGTTCCTGCCTATGCAAGATTGGCGCAGATAGCGGACGAGGGAAGCTTTGTGGAGTGGGATGCGGAGCTTGCAGGCTCCAATCCCTTGCGCTATAAAGGATACGGGGATAAGGTGCGGGAGCTGCAGGAGCGGACCGGACTGCGGGAGGCTGTTGTCACCGGCAGGGCCGAAATCGAGGGTACTCCCGCAGTGCTGGGCGTCATGGACGGACGTTTTCTCATGGCCAGCATGGGGGAGATCGTGGGCGAGAAGATCACCAGGGCAATCGAGCGGGCAACGCAGGAGCGCCTTCCGGTAATCCTGTTTACCTGCTCCGGCGGTGCGAGAATGCAGGAGGGTATCATTTCCCTCATGCAGATGGCAAAGACTGCTGCCGCAGTGAGAAAGCACAGTGAGGCGGGACTTTTGTACATCACAGTGCTGACAGACCCCACCACGGGCGGTGTGACGGCCAGCTTTGCCATGCTGGGGGATATTATCCTGGCGGAGCCGGGGGCGCTGATTGGTTTTGCGGGGCCCAGAGTCATCGAGCAGACAATCCGGCAAAAGCTGCCCAAGGGATTTCAGCGGGCGGAGTTTTTGCTGGAGCACGGTTTTCTGGACGCCATCGTGGAGAGAGGGAAACTGCGGGAGCGGCTGGCAGAGCTGCTTAGGCTGCACCGTTTCGGCTGCAGTGCTGAGGCAGGAAGTCTTTTTGGGCAAAATTTGGATATGGCGCAAAAAAACACTGGACAGAACAGTCAGTCGGAAGGTATGATATACGGAGAATCTTCTGCTGCTTCGGTGCATGCGTGGGATCATGTGCAGCTTGCGCGGGATAAGAGTCGTCCTGTGGGGCATGATTATATAGAGAAGC
>JAIDDH010000051.1 GCA_029055435.1 Acetatifactor sp. | reverse complement strand
GAATCAATCTCCAATTTCCATGAATAGCCCATCAAACGTAAAATTAACTTTGTATCCAAAAAAAATTTTGTCCCATTAAATTTTTGATTATAATTTTGACTGTAATCTTGTGCCTCATATACACCAATATAAATCATTAAACCATTAACAATATCAATGAGGTATGACAATAAATCACTTGACTCATTTATTATATTGGTTATATATTTTCCTACATACCATGTTGGTTTTATGCGATTTTCTTCAGTAACAGTTTTAATTTTATTAGTTGTAAAAATAGTTGCAGCGTTTTCTTTATATAATAAAAAATCAGTTAAATAATCTCTTGCCAATTCGTAATCCCATTCAAGATTATATTCTTTAACATACTCAATTAAACCATTAATAATTTCATTTTCTTTAGTTTGTAGTAATGATTTTTGGGTTTCAAAGTCACCAATATTATAATGGAAATCAATCAGTTTATATCCTGCACCATGCGGAAGTTTGGATATTATTTTATTTTTTATAAGAATATTACAACACATCTTTATCATCTGAACAGACATTTTTAAGCCAGTATTTTTTTGGAGTTCAAGTGAAAGCTCATCATATCTCAAAACATTATTATTTGCTTTCCTTAAACAAATAATAATGTAATTACAAAAAACTTGCAGTGGATTATCACTTTCTTTTATATAAGCTAAAGCAATTAGTGCATTTTCGTTTTGCATATCAATATACTCCCTTATCATTAGATTACCTCCTTAATTTTACCATTTATTAACATATTCGACAATAAGAACATATGTTTCGCAGATCAACAAGAACGAACATTTGTTCTAATATAATAACTCGAATAATCGAAATATTCAAGATTTATTTAATTTTTCTCCATTATATGTTATGATTATTGACGTAAGGACAGTAATTTAAAATGATTGATTGGAGAAATTTCCAAAACAAATTACAAAAGTGTGGTAGTAAGGCAGAGTTGTCACGGAAGATAGGCATATCTACCGGAAATATACGAGAATGGTTTAATCCTAATAAAAAAGCACCGCCAAGTGCAGATGCTCTTGTAAAAATATCAAAGTATCTTGGGTGTTCAGTGGACTACTTGCTTGGACTTACGGATATTGAGAAAATAAACACTAACTTTATTGGACCTACAACCATTTATCAGTTTCCCATATACAAACAAGAAGCGGCTGCTGGAATTGGTATTCTTAATAATTCTGACGATTATGATATGGAAGAATATCAAGTAGGTAATATCCCTAATAATGCTATGTTTGCAATGAAAATAGTAGGAGGTGAGTATATGCACGAATTTGATGATGCGGTTCTGGAGTGTTTTCTGAAGAATCAAGGACAGCTTTTTTCTGAGCCTGTGGCGGAGACCATCGAGGAGGCCGAGAATTTTCTGGAGGAATGTATGGCTGTGGTGGTGAACTCCGTGGATGAGGTGCTGGCGTTCTTTGAGGATGAGGGAATCGACGTGGAGGGAGCCGTGGGCGATGAGATTCTGGAGGCCGACGAGGTGTTTGATGTCGGAGACGGCAGATATCTCATCGTGGAAGGCTGATTTGATTCTTGATTTTATTACGGAAGAAAATATTTTTCCAGGATTTCCAGCAGGCCGTCCTCGTCGTTGCTCTTGGTAGTGACGATGTGGGCGGCTTTTTTTACGGCTTCCGGCGCATTTGCCATGGCAACGCCCGTGCCTGCCGCCTGCAGCATGGAGATGTCGTTCTCCGCATCCCCGCAGGCGAAAGTGCGGGAGAGGGGGGCGTGGAGAAACTCGGCGATAAAGCGCAGCGCGTTTCCTTTGCCGGCCTCGGCGGGCAGGATTTCCAGATATTGTTCATTGGAGAAAATCATCTGAATTCTATCCCCGCAAAAGTCCAAGAGGCTCTGGCGGAAGTCCTCCAGGACGCTCTTATCCGTCAGGTGTATGGCCTGAAGCTTAAAGCATCCTTCCGGGAGCGCGGCGGCGATATCCTCCACGCATTTTAAGGGCATGTGGATGCGGCGGGTGTAGAAGGCCAGCTCCGCGTTCATGCCGCGGCAGACGATTTCCGTGTCGGTGTAGCCATGGATATGAAGGCCGCGTTCCTGTGCCGCCGCCACGATATGGGCGATATCCGCCGCGCAGATGCGGTATTCCAGAATATTGCGTCTCTTGTCGCAGTCGTAGACCAGTGCGCCGTTGTTGGAGAGAATCAGCATGTTGGGATAGTTCAGATGCTCCTTTTCCCGCACCTCCAGAATGCTGGGCAGAGGTCTGCCCGAGGAGAGAATCAGATGATGTCCGGCGGCAGTCATGCGATTCAGTGCAGCGCCCATGGCGGGACTGACCGTGCTGTCATTCAGAAGCAGTGTACCGTCCATATCCGTGAAGAGAAGCTTTTTGGAGGCGGAGCGGATATCTTCCAGCACGGAGGCCGGCACACAGAGTCCGCCATAGCCCACAGCCAGATCAAGCCCCGGCTTATTTGCACCGTGAAAATCCGAACCGCCGCTGATAAGCAGATGATATTTGGCGGCCAGAGCGCGCACCTGACGCTCGTCAGCAGGGGAGTAGGTACTGTATAGGGCCTCGATACCCATGAGTCCCACTGCTTTCAGCTCCGCCACCAATGCATCCAGAGCGTCTGCTCCCATGCCGTAGAGCAAAGGATGGGCAAGGACGGGCACGCCGTCCGCCTCCAGTATCATCTCCACCGCCTGGGCAGGAGTCACCTTCTCGCGGGGTACATAACAGGGGCAGTGATCCCCCACATAGCGCTCGAAGGCTTCTTTCATGCTCTTGATATAGCCGTGATTTAACAGATATTTGGCATAGTGGGCTCTGGTGATTACCGAATTCGGGAACTCTGCCACAAGCGCCTCGCAGCTGATGTCAATGCCTGCGTCCCGCAGACGCGCACACATTTTTTGGTTGCGCAGATCCCGGGATTCTATGAATTGTGTGAGATAGGTCTGAAACTTTTGATTCTGCGGGTCAATAAAAAGCCCTACCACATGAATATCCCGTCCGTGATATTCGGTGGAGAGCTCGACGCCGGGGATGATTTCGGGCACGGTGCAGGCGCCCGAAGTATCTCCATTTTGTCTGTATTGTTCCCGTAACTGCGCCGCGTGCGCAAGGGCCTCCGGGAGTCCCTGCACGGTATCGTGATCCGTCAGGGCGAAGGCCAGAAGATGCTTTTCCATGGCATAGTCCACAAGCTGAGTGGGAGACAGAGTCCCGTCGGAGCAAGTGGAGTGAACATGCAGGTCTACACAGTAGACCTTATCTACTATGTGGACCTTGTGAAAATCTGCTGCATCCTGCGGTTTCTGCTGCATCATAAGCGAGTCCTCCGTCAATCCTCGTCGTCCTCTTTGTTGGCAGTGAACACGGTGCGCTTTCTCGCCATCTCATCGCTTTCCAGATACTCGTCATAGGTGGTGATCTTGTCGATGATGGTGCCGTTTGGCATAATCTCTATGATGCGGTTGGCGGTGGTCTGAACAAACTGGTGGTCATGGCAGGAGAACAGCGCCACGCCGGGGAATTTAATCAGTCCGTTGTTCAGAGCGGTGATGGATTCCATATCCAGATGGTTGGTGGGCTCGTCCAGAATCAGACAGTTGGCCCCGCTGATCATCATTTTGGACAGAAGGCATCTCACCTTCTCGCCGCCGGAGAGCACCTTTACTTTTTTCATGCCGTCTTCTCCGGCAAAGAGCATGCGCCCAAGGAAACCTCGCACATAGGTCACGTCCTTCACAGGAGAGTAGCCGGTGAGCCAGTCCACGATAGTCAGATCATTGTCAAATTCCTCGGTGTTGTCCTTGGGGAAGTAAGCCTGAGAGGTGGTGACACCCCACTTGTAGCTTCCCTCATCGGGCTCCATTTCTCCGGTGAGAATCTGGAAGAGCGTAGTCTTGGCAATCTCATTGCTGCCCACGAAGGCAATTTTGTCATCATGTCCCATGACAAAAGAGATATCGTCCAGAATCTTCTCTCCATTGATGGTCTTGGAGAGATGCTCTACCGTCAGCACTTCGTTTCCAATCTCACGTTCAGGTCTGAAATCAATATAGGGATATTTTCTGGAAGAAGGCTTGATTTCGTCCAGCTCGATTTTTTCCAGCGCGCGCTTTCTGGAGGTAGCCTGCTTGGATTTGGAGGCGTTGGCGGAGAATCGGGAGATGAACTCCTGCAGCTCCTTGATTTTCTCCTCCTTCTTCTTGTTGGCTTCCTTCATCTGACGGATCAAAAGCTGGCTGGACTCGTACCAGAAATCATAGTTGCCCGCATAGAGCTGAATCTTGCCGTAGTCAATATCCGCGGTGTGGGTACATACTTTATTCAAAAAATAACGGTCGTGGCTGACCACAATCACTGTGTTCTCAAAATCAATCAGGAAGTCCTCCAGCCATGCGATGGCATCCAGATCCAGATGGTTGGTGGGCTCGTCCAAAAGCAGAATATCCGGGTTCCCGAACAGAGCCTTGGCCAACAGCACCTTTACCTTGACAGGGCTTTCCAGATCGCCCATGACTGCATAGTGGTATTCCGTGTCGATTCCGAGACCGTTTAAGAGCATGGCGGCGTTGGACTCTGCCTCCCAGCCGTCCATCTCGGCGAATTCCGCCTCAAGCTCGCTGGCGCGGATGCCGTCCTCGTCGGAGAAATCCGCCTTGGCATAAATAGCGTCCTTCTCTTTCATAATCTGGAAGAGACGCTCATTTCCCATGATTACCGTGTCCATAACCACACAGTCGTCATATTTAAAGTGATCCTGCTCCAACACGGAGAGACGCTGGCCGGGGGTGATGCTCACATCGCCCTTGGTGGTCTCCAGACTGCCGGAGAGAATCTTCAGGAAAGTGGACTTTCCCGCGCCGTTTGCGCCGATGAGTCCATAGCAGTTTCCCTCAGTAAATTTGATATTCACGTCCTCGAATAAAGCTTTCTTGCCGATTCGTAATGTTACATTATTTGCACTGATCATTTTTATTCAACCCTATATCTTATTTTATTTTTACGCTACCTTTCCTATTATACATAAAACAGGGGCTTTTTCAAGACCTTCCTATGCACATAGGTCATAAACTGATTTAACGCCAATATTTTTCCAACTGCTCTCTGGCAGCATCTTCCGACAGAGAAAGCTTCTCCATCAGTCTCCGCAGCGTTTCGCTCTGTGATATGCCGACCTCCTGACATGTTTCAACCATGCCCTGTATTCCGCGTGCCATTCCCTGTTCCATTCCACGTTCAATTCCCTGTTGCAGCCCAATCTCCAGAATATTCATCTTGACAGCCTCCCATTCCTCTGATTGTTTTACCTCACTGACAATCCGATCTAATTCCAAAATGCGTTCATCTTTCACAAGGATATCCGGGTTGTCCAGCGTGGTATGTTTCATGTATTGAAGCAGACTGACAAGATCCGGTCTGCCGTTTAAGCTGGTCATATTCACAAAAATTTTCGTCGTGCCGTCTTCCAGCGACAAATCGGGAACTTCCTCACAGCGTTCGCTAAAGGTATACATGGCAAGGTCTTTTCCAAATATGTCGTCCTGCGTGATGAAGATTATGACTGTGGACGGTAAATTCCTGTAACGGGTTTCTTTGCCCGCCTTCAGCACAGGGGTGTCAATCATGCTCTGGTAAAACCGGGAGCGTTTGCGGACATCGTCGCCGGAAGTGTCGTTCTGCATTTCCATGTTAAACTGGCGGTTCTCCCAGTCAAGAGCCCATGCATCAAGTCGTATGGCGCGTTTGCCGGATTTGTTCAGTACGACCTGTTCCACCTTGACCTCTTTCAGCCGCAATTCCGACTCATCCATGATGATGCTCAACACATCCGCATAGGCCTCTTTCACTTTCATGACTGACAGAAATAACGCGAAATCGCTTAAATTGAGCTGATAGTCCTCCGGAATCACCGCCGCGCCTGAATATTCCGTGGCTAATTCCACCTGTGTCGGGTTTTCTCCGTTCTTTTGTTGTTGCATTTGAATCCCTCTCTTTCGTGATTGGACAGGGAGGCGATTCCCTCCCTGCGGTTATTAAGTTGTAAGCAAGGAGTTTTGGCAGATGTCTGCCTGTAAGAATGGGCAAGGGCCCCTTAGAAGTACAAGAAATTTTTTCTTGAAATTTTTTCTCGAATTTTTTCTTGAAAAGTGTTTTCTTTGCTTGTGAATATTGTATCATAATCTATTTTGTGTGACAAGAACAAAATAATTTGAGGTTATCCAATTCCCGGGGCTTCCTTTTTGGGGCTTGCCCGTCGGGCGAAATAATACTATAATAAGGCCGAGGACAAGCCTATGCAATTTATGGAAATGGAAGAATCTATGGCTATGGACGCTATGAATAATAGAAAAAAGTGGGGGAAATGGCTCTGGCATGCCCTTCCACTGGCGGCGCTGCTAGTGTGGGGCGCGTTCTGTATCACGGATCAGCTCTGGTACGACGAGGCCTTCTCGGCGGGGCTGGTCATGCAGCCGTGGAAGAAGATGATCTATATTACGGCGGTGGATGATCATTCTCCCTTTTATTACATGCTGCTGAAGCTTTTTTATCACCTCTGCGGCGGAGGGACGCATTTTAAGATTTTAAAGCTGTTTTCGCTGCTTTTTATGATAGGATATATGCTTCTTGGCAAATACTATGTGAGCAGGCTTTTCAATCAGGAAATTTCTGTCTGGTTCATGCTGTTTTCTCTGTGCATGCCCATAATGAGCGTGCAGGCGGGCAATGTGCGGATGTACTCCATGGCGCTTTTTTTCATGACGCTTGCAGGGCTTTTGGCATATGATATCTACAGGGAGGAGAGCAGATCAAAATGGATTCTCTTTGCGCTCTCCAGCATATGTATCGTCTATTGTCACACCTTTGCCATGATTCAGGCGGTGTGGCTGTATCTGATTTTTATGGCGGCGCTGATTCGCAGCAGGCAGTTCCAGAAGCTGAAGCGTTTTTTTGTCTGCGGCGCTGTGGTGTCTCTGGTCTTTTCGCCCTGGCTTGTAGTTACATTCAAACAGATGCAGCTGCGCATGAGATATGACACCGGCTCCGCGGAGGAGCTGGCGGGAGTCAGGGAACTGGCGGACTATTGCAGGGAGTGGTTCTCCGCGGTGGAGACTCCCATCGAGCTTGTGGTGTATCTGGGAATCGGGCTGGCGGCGGTGATGGCTGTGTCGGCCGTTCTGTGGATGCGGCGGGAGAAGTCCTATGCGCCGGCGCTGGGGGCGGCAGCTTTCGTGCTGACGGCGCTCACAGGTTTTCTGATATCGGTGTTTGTCAATAATTGTTTTATGGGTCGATATGCTTTCCCGGGCTTCGGTTTTATTATGCTGGTATATGCGGTGGGTATGTGCCGGATACGGAAAATTTGGGCCAGGGGCTGTGTTGTGGCGGTGGCGTTGATATGCTTAGTGTTGCAGTACCGCTCGGAGCTTGAGTTAGAATATGATGGGGGACTGGAGGCCTACGAAAGCTTCTTCTCGGAGCAGGTGGGGAAGGAGGACGCACTGATAGGACCCCATGGACACGCTGTATTTCTGAGTGTATATCATCCCGACCAGGCATATTATCTCAGCGGCTATGTGCCTGTGGATTTGTCCTTCCCGAATCTGGAGCCCTGCTATGACATCGGACAGTTGATACGGGAGAGAGAGACTGTATGGTATATCGCCTTTGCAGGCGACAGCCCGGATGATGTGCAGGAGGGGCTTCGCTTTGAGGAGGCTGCGGCCTTTCATTATATGTATTATGATTTTGTGATTTATAAAATGCTGCGATAGGAGGTATCGCTATGAGTATGACCGGGATTATCATCGCATTAAAAATTACGGTCTGCGTGACGGCGGTTTTGATTTTGTTATATTTGGGCATGATTGGACCAAGGGTATTTGGCAGGCCCGGGCGGGAGGCCTTCAAGCGATGGCTGTATGCGCATAGGGGTCTCCATGACAATCGCTCCGACGCCCCGGAGAATTCTCTGGCCGCTTTCAGAAAAGCGAAGGAGGCGGGCTATGGCATCGAGCTTGACATTCGGCTCTCCAAGGACCGTATTCCCGTGGTGTTTCATGATTTTAATTTAAAGAGAGTCTGCGGCGTGGAGGGAAAGGTGAGCGACTATACCTATGAGGAGCTGCAGCAGTTCCGCCTGTTTGACTCCCCGGAGCGCATCCCTAAATTTGAGGACGTATTGGCTCTGGTGGACGGCAAGGTGCCGCTGATTGTGGAATTTAAGCTTGAGACCAGAGATTTGTCCCTGTGTCCCATCGCGGACGAGCTGCTCAGCCGCTACAGGGGAATGTACTGTATGGAGTCCTTCAATCCGCTGGGAGTCTGGTGGTATCGCTGCCACAGGGGACATGTGATGCGAGGACAATTGTCGGACGCCTTCTTGCAGGAGGGGCCGTACAAAGGGCCGTTGTATTTTATTCAGCAAAATCTTCTGACGAATTTTATCGGCAGACCTGACTTCATCGCCTATCGCAGCAAATATCCCCGCACGCTGTCCCGCAGAATCTGCTGCGGAATATTCGGGGCCGTGGGAGCGGCATGGACCATCAAGAGTCAGGAGGAGCTGGAGCGGGCACAGAGAGATTTTGACATTTTTATCTTTGAGGGATTTATGCCCGGTTGACACAGATGGTATAATATGGATGTGGACAAATTAATTACTTAGAGTTTAGAGAAGAAAAGGGAGAAAAGAATGAAGAAATGGGTGTATTTATTTACCGAAGGCAATGCAGACATGAGAGAGCTGCTTGGCGGCAAAGGTGCAAATCTGGCCGAGATGACTAACATCGGGCTTCCCGTTCCCCAGGGCTTCACCATCACAACCGAAGCCTGCACACAGTATTATGAAGATGGCCGTGAGATTAACGCGGAGATTCAGGGACAGATTAATGAACACATTGCCAAGATGGAAGAGATTACAGGCAAAAAGTTCGGTGATTTGGAAAATCCCCTGCTGGTTTCCGTCCGCTCCGGTGCAAGAGCTTCCATGCCCGGTATGATGGACACCATTTTGAACCTCGGTCTGAACGAGGAGGTTGTAAACGTAATCGCTGAGAAATCCGGAAATCCCCGTTGGGCATGGGACTGTTATAGAAGATTTATCCAAATGTATTCTGATGTAGTTATGGAAGTGGGCAAGAAGTATTTTGAGCAGCTCATTGATGCAATGAAAGAGAAAAAGGGCGTGACGCAGGATGTGGAGCTCTCCGCCGACGATCTGAAGGAGCTGGCAGGGCAGTTCAAGGCTGAATATAAGGAGAAGATCGGCGTGGACTTCCCCGATGATCCTAGGGAACAGCTCATGGGCGCCATCAAGGCCGTATTCCGCTCATGGGATAATCCACGCGCCAATGTCTATCGCCGTGACAATGACATTCCCTATTCATGGGGAACGGCTGTGAATGTGCAGTCCATGGCATTCGGCAACATGGGCGACGACTGCGGTACGGGCGTTGCCTTCACCCGCGACCCGGCCACCGGTGCAAAGGGACTGTTCGGTGAGTTCCTCACCAACGCACAGGGCGAGGATGTGGTTGCAGGCGTTCGCACTCCCATGAAGATTGCTGAGATGGCGGACAAATTCCCCGAGGCTTTCGCACAGTTCGAGGATGTGTGCAAGACTCTGGAGGACCACTATAGAGACATGCAGGATATGGAGTTCACTGTGGAGCACGGAAAGCTTTACATGCTGCAGACCAGAAATGGTAAGAGAACCGCACAGGCTGCATTGAAGATTGCCTGTGATCTGGTGGATGAGGGCATGAGAACCGAGCAGGAGGCAGTCGCAATGATTGATCCCCGCAACCTGGACACCCTGCTGCATCCCCAGTTTGACGCAGCTGCCCTGAAGGCTGCAACTCCCATGGGAAAAGGTCTGGGGGCATCTCCTGGCGCTGCCTGCGGTAAAATCGTGTTCACTGCCGAGGATGCAGAGAGCTGGGCAGGCCGCGGTGAGAGAGTGGTGCTTGTCCGTCTGGAAACTTCTCCCGAGGATATCACCGGCATGAAGGTGGCACAGGGCATTCTGACCGTTCGCGGCGGCATGACCTCCCACGCAGCAGTGGTTGCCCGTGGAATGGGAACCTGCTGTGTATCAGGTTGCGGTGATATCGCCATGGACGAGGCAAACAAGAAATTTACTCTGGCCGGCAAAGAGTTCCACGAGGGCGACTGGATTTCCATCGACGGCACCACCGGCAATATCTATGACGGCGAGATCAAGACGGTTGACGCCACCATCGCAGGCGAGTTCGGCCGTGTGATGGCATGGGCTGACAAGTTCAGAAAGCTGAAAGTCCGCACCAATGCGGATACCCCTGCAGATGCCAGAAAGGCCCGCGAACTGGGCGCAGAGGGCATCGGACTCTGCCGCACGGAGCATATGTTCTTTGAGGAGGACAGAATCGCAGCATTCCGGGAGATGATCTGTGCCGATACCGTGGAGGAGAGAGAGAACGCGCTGGAGAAGATACTGCCTTATCAGCAGAATGACTTCAAGCAGCTTTACGAGGCTCTGGAGGGAAATCCTGTCACCATTCGTTTCCTCGATCCCCCTCTTCATGAGTTTGTTCCCACCGAGGAGGCAGATATCGAGAAACTGGCGCAGGCACAGGGCAAGTCCGTTGAAGCCATCAAGACCATTATCGCCTCCCTGCACGAGTTCAATCCCATGATGGGACACAGAGGATGCCGTCTGGCAGTGACCTATCCCGAAATCGCAAGGATGCAGACCAAGGCTGTTATCCGCGCTGCAATCGAGGTGCAGAAGGCCCATGCCGACTGGGATGTAAAACCTGAGATCATGATTCCCCTGATCTGCGAGATCAAGGAGTTAAAATATGTGAAAAAGGTTGTGGTGGAGACTGCCGATGCGGAAATCGCTGCAGCAGGTGTGAAACTGGAGTATGAAGTGGGCACCATGATTGAGATTCCCAGAGCTGCCCTCACCGCGGATGAGATTGCCGCCGAGGCTGATTTCTTCTGCTTTGGCACCAACGATCTGACCCAGATGACCTTCGGCTTCTCCCGCGACGACGCCGGAAAGTTCCTGAACGCTTATTATGACACCAAGATTTTTGAGAACGATCCCTTTGCAAAGCTGGATCAGACTGGTGTGGGTAAACTGATGGAGCTCTCCATCAAGCTCGGCAAGCCCGTGAATCCCAATCTCCACATCGGAATCTGCGGTGAGCACGGCGGCGACCCTGCCTCTGTGGAGTTCTGCCATAAGATTGGTCTGGACTATGTGTCCTGCTCGCCGTTCAGAGTGCCTATTGCGAGACTTGCGGCGGCGCAGGCGGCGATCAATAATTCATGACAATAGAATAATCGCGAAGCGAGGATTCTATTGTAGATGCCATAGGAATTTTGAACGATTTGGCGAAAGTGTAGAGAAATGGCTTGAAATAAATAGAAAGCGTAGCTTTCTATTGGGATTATTAGGCGTAGAGGGGTTCACTGGGGTGGTTGGTGAGCCTCTCTTTTTGTTGTTTTTGATACCGCTGATAACATGGCGATTGGAGATAGATGGATACAATTTGGCGAAACCTCAGACTTTTGCCAAAAAGTTTAGAGTTTTGCTAAAAGGTTTGCGAAATTTGTAGTTTGTGGTATTCTATATATGAAGTAATGAATAAAATTTTAGTTGTGTGTTACGGTTGCACTGCGGAGTATAGGGCTTAGCTGGCGTATATAGGTTTTAATTAGGACAAGTTAGGGAAACGGAATTAATGCCTATTACGATTGAATAGAAAGAGATAATGTATACTACTCTTTATTTAACAAGTAAATAATGGGAGAAACATTTATGGATAAGAAGAAAGTTTGGGATAATATACAAGATAGTTCTAGAATCGTTTTGAGTATAGTTTCATTGTTTGCAATGCCGGAAATGAAGATCCCAGTCGGGTTATCATCATCTGTTGTAGGCGTTGTAAACAGAATACTTAAAAACACAAAAATACTTGATTCTAAAAATAGTATAAATGAAATTGCAGATTCTCAGCTTAATCATGCTATTGAGGTGTCTATGAGATATACCTATGAGAAAATAAATACTGATACTGCTCAAAAACTGTTTTTTTATATGAAACAAAGACTGGCTAATCAATACTCTTTTGCAGATTCTGAAGCTTATGAAAAATTAGTATCTAATGCTGCAGAGGATATGGACAAGTATGATGCACTATATGTTGACAGAAAAAGCATAGTAGAGATATCTTCCGTATTTCTAAATAAGCTAAGAAATGAAATAGATAACACAAAAAATCAGCAATTATTTAATTTAATAGTGGATGAAAGATTATCATATTTGGAAAAAATAAGTGGGTACTTTGAGCAACAAAATGATGTAAAACAATTTGAAATTTCCAAATATTTTAATTTCAGTACTAAACCATATTTTCAAGGTAGACATGACGAGCAGCAATTTTTAAAATACAGAATTGATACAGGGACAGCGCATATTGCTCTATGGGGATTGGGTGGAATAGGAAAGACAGAAATATGCAGAAAAGTGTATCAGTTCTATGTTACGGCGCAGGAAGAACATTTGCCAATTAATATTGATAGAATTGCTTTTTTTAGATATCAAAATAGTATGGATATTTCATTGGTAGAACAGCTTAAATATGATAAGCCGGTGAATGCTAATGAAGATATAAATTGTGCATGGAAATCTCTTATAAATATTTGCTCATACTATCGGACATTAATTTTTATTGATAATGTTGACAAAACACCTGACGAAGATTCTGGTTTAAGTAGACTTAATGATCTAAACGCGACAATAATAATAACAACCAGAATTAAGAAT
>JAIDDH010000050.1 GCA_029055435.1 Acetatifactor sp. | reverse complement strand
GTTCAGAGTCACCGCACTGGCTTTGTTTGCAAATTTCGCGGCAATTCTGGCCCACAATAAAGTAGAAGCCACACAGAAAACCAGACACCACAGATCGGGCATACCGCCGATGGCAAAATGACTAACCGCTCCAGTCAATGCAGTGAAAGTCATGATAAACACGCTTGTCCCCACCGCCGTCTTCAACTCATACCCCAAGACGCCTGTCAGAATCAACAGCATCATCATTCCGCCGCCTGCACCGATAAAGCCACAGATAAAGCCCACGATGATCCCGCTGATTACGGACTGCACGATCCGCTTCTTACCACTGACGGCATTCATGGATTCCTTGGTGGTCATCACCGGCTTCACAATGAATTTAATGCCCAAAAGCAGAGTCATAAACACAGAAAAGCTTCCCATTGTGCTGTTCGGCAGAAGACTTGCCACCCAGCTTCCGATTAATGTAAACAATAAGACCATGGACATCATGACCATGCCGTTTCGGATATCCAGATTTTTATTTTTGCCATAGGTATACGCACTGACGGCACTGGCCAACACATCGCTTGCCAACGCAATTCCCACTGCTTCATAGGCCGGAAGGTCCAAAAATGTAATGAGCATCGGACTGATCACCGCCGCGGCGCTCATCCCCGCAAATCCGGTGCCAAGCCCGGCTCCTATTCCTGCAATAAAACAAATGATAAATTTAAACATCGCTACAACTCCTCCTTCAGCCAGCAGTCAATATTGTCGCGGATACGATCCGTATACTGTCTCATCTGAGCAATATCATCCAGAGTAAATCCCTGAAACAGAATCTCAAAAAAATGCTTCTGCGCCGCCCTCCCATCGTCCAGCACATCGCGGGCGTCTTCGCAGACGATCAGATGAGCTGTCTTCTTATTTCCTTCCGCGTATTCCTTCCTGAGATAACCCCGATCCTCCAGAAGCTTTATGGAGACAGACACCTGAGACTTCGCCAGATATCTGACTTCCACAATATCTGTCGCGGTATCAAAACACGGATTGTTCGCCAAAAAGAGCAGGATGTCCAACTCCATCCGGGTAATCCCATGTCTGATGCAGACATCTTCAATACACTTCGCGTAGAGCGTCTTGATTGCATTTTGATTTTCCCATAAGTTCAGTGGAATCATACACATCCTCCATTTTGTTCTTTTTAGAACTATTTTAACGTATAAAAATAATATGTCAAGAGAAGGGAGGTATTTATACCTCCCACGCCCTTGCCATTTTATACTTGTATGATAATTGTTTATATGCTGGATAAACTGCGACGTCTGCTCCTGAGTTCTTATGTCAGTCAAGTCTACAATAATAATTGCTGGTGAGTTTAATCATTCTTTGATATACTCAATACAAAATACTCCATCCTTTGTATTCAAAAAAGTAGTCACTTCATTATTTTCATTTGTGCAAGTGATTATATCGCCAGTAATCGCGTATGTTCCTACCTCGGTAGATTTTGCCTCATTGTATGAGAATACTGTGTATTCATATGTTTTATCTTCCTTAAATTGATAGGTCAAATAGTCATGCTCAAAGAATGTTAAAGTTATTTTCGCAGTTTTATTATTTTTATCTGGGAACTCCCCTTCCCACCAATTACCAATATAGTTTTTATAAATATATCCTATTACATTTTGCATATGTTCATCACCATTTACATAAGTAATGATTTTATTATCATCTATGATATATGTCCCCGTTCCACTATCGTTAAAATCCTTAATACCTGATTCTATCCATAACTTATTTGTTGTGTAATTTTCGCCATCGACAAAATCATAATAATACTTTCCTCCTTCATACGCAGACAAATATTTTCCGTGTAAGGATGTTCTTTTTGAATCACAAGCACTCAATCCTAAACTTAAAATAAAAAGAAAAGAAGTAACATACACAATATATTTCCTCAACATAATAATCCGCAACTCCCTTTTATGTTTGTTTTATTCTAACTGTACCAAGCCGCTTACGCGGTAGCAAGTGCTAAAACATTTTCCACTAAATTCTAATCACCAGACACTATTAAATAGTGTCTGCTTAAGACAATCTCCGAAATTTTCCTAAGCTGCGAGAGTGTTTTTATAATACTACAGCTCTAGGCTTTAGATTAGAAAGTGAAGCCACAATTTTCATTCGTTAAAACGACAACTCAACTCTTTTGTTTTAAAAAGGACGCAATATTTAAAAATCTGAATGGCACTTATTACAATGCCACTGTTTACTATTCCTACTCATACTAAATAAACCAAATAAAGTTGTATGAACTGCCTTTGATGTCGTTGTTATTTTTCTTGTATCTACACTGTGACAGTATGGGCAAGTTACCATTAGTTATGTAGGATCTTTTACCATTCCAATTATATGATAATCACGTTTTGATAATTCAGGACAATTTATTTCTTTTATATTTTCTTGCTTAATAAGTTTATAATTACAACTACCACAATAATAAATATTTTCAAATTCTGTATAGGTTCTACCACAATTAGGACATTGATATATTTGCATAATTTTCTCCAATAAATTCTGAAACTTCCCCCACCAGTAAGGTGTGTTGAACCATGAAAATTCAATATTTCAGCTAATTAAAAAGGCATAAATACGATTCCTTTGGTATAATAGAGTTGTCGAGAAACCAAAAACAAGGGAAGATTTATGCCATGTCCATTATAACACAGAAGAATGAAAATGAGGTAGCATTATTTAATGCAGGATGGTGCAATAAATAAGATTGGTATCTTCAATAAAAGTTTTGCAGATTTAAGGAATGCCATATTTATTAAAAATTCTAGTGGCATTATAAATAATGGTATTAGTGGTTTATTTAATAGCCTTTCATCTAGTATTACTAGCAAAGATATAGCAAATATTAAAGAATATAATCGTTTAGTAGGAGAAGAAGGTGTTTCGTCACAAACCGCATGGTATAGAACTATGACCTCAAGCAGTAGAGCATGTCAGGAGCTATTCGATGACGAAAGTAACCTAATTCAAACAGAAAACGGTGCTATTCTCTCTACAGAGACATTAAAACATGCTCAAGATAACTTGACCTTCTCCGCCAAAGCCGAAACTGTAACACTCAAAGCTCTCGCCATAGCAGGTAACATGATTGCTATGTGGGGTATCATTACTGCTGTCAAATTTTTGGCTAAAGCACTGGATAGTGCAGCAGACTCTTTAGAAGATGTTAAAGCCCGTATTCAGGATAACCAGACTGCCCTATCCAATTATACATCAAAAGTAGAAGAACTGACTAAGAGACTGGAAGAATTAAACCAAACCGATGTAACAGGTCTCTCAGAGGATGAGCGAAAAGAACTTGAAACGGAAGCCGCCTATCTCAACTCCCGAATTGAACTGTACAGTCAATTAGCCGAAACAAAGCAAAAAGCGATCAATGATGACTATATCAAGGCCACTATGGGCGTTAATCAGGAAACCGCTTATAAAAAAATGTGGGAAGAGTTAAGCAATGGTGATTGGGAAGATTTGTATTCAACATCTAATGAGGCACTTAAGCTTAAATGGTATGATTTCTTAGGTCTTGGTGTTATACCGCACGCTTTGACAAATGTAGATGACGGAAACTATATTGCCGAAGCAGATAAATTATTAGACGAATATCAGAAATTACAAAATAAGTCCGCTTCTCTACAAAAAGTTGCTCTTAAAAGAGGAAACAACGAATGGCTAGATCAGAACATTGAGAAAACTCAAGCTATGCATTCCGCAATTATATGATATACCTCTCTCCTATTTTTTACGCATCTACACGAGGGAATAAAAAAGTGATGAGAATTTAACTCTTCTATTCCCTATTTCTTAATCCAAGAAATTTCCGCCCCCGCTCTCAATTTTTAATACCATTACAGAAAAGAGGCATCCCTCCACTGCTTGGGGGAAGCCTCTCTTCTGTAAATAATCGTCTCCTACTTCTCCTCTATCCCTTCTCTAACTCCCAGATATGTCTGTCTCTCCTAAAATACAGGCACACGCCAATTCCCGCAAACGCAATCACAAAAAACAGCAGTGCCGCGCCGGAACCTTTTCCCGTCCCGAACACTTTCACCAAGATACTTTCTGCGCTCTGTCCTGCCATAATCGGCTCAAACACCCAATCCACCAGAAAGCCTCCCAGAAAATATCCGATGGGTATCGTAAAAAACTGCAGCGAATTTCTGACGGAATAAACTCTCCCCTGCATTTGCTCCGGCACACGAAATCGCAGTATCGCATCCAGATTGGTACTCATAAGCGGTATCGCTATCCATCCCAGGAAGCCGCCGATACACCAGACAAGCGGGGTTCTCCCCAAAGCCAGCAGAAAGTTCTCCGTACTCATGGAAAACAAGAGGCAGTTACAGATTACCCTCACCCGGCTCTTTGGCTTTTTCATAAAGGACGCCAGAATACTTCCGCTAAACGTCGTGATTCCAATCACCGCATTTACCAGTCCCAGCACCTTTTCACTGCCGCCGTTTCGGGAGAGCATCATGGCCGGAAATGCCGCATCGTAGACAGATGCCACCAAATTGATTGCGGCCAAAAACAAAATCAAATCGAAAATGCCCCGCTCCCGCTTCAAATATGTCACACCTGTCTTTACGGCCTCCAGAAGTTTCTCCTTCTTCTCTTCCACCGTCTCGCTCTTTGGGATCCGGATTCCAAAAGCAAGCGTCACAAACGCAATCACAAAAGTAAACAGATCAAACGCCACAATGGCATCCATACCGGCAATTCCCAAAATCGCAGTAGCTATAATCGGCGTCATGATAGAATTCAAGGAACTGGAAAAATACCGCAGGCCGCCCACCCGCTGATAATATTTCTTCGGCAGAATTCGTGTGGTCGCTACTTCCGAAGCCGGCTGCTGCACCGTGTTCATCAGACCGTTTACCCCATTGATCAGATACAGATGCCATATCTGCAGAGCGCCGCCATGCAGCAAAAACAGCATAATAACCGTTGTCAGTGCCGCCACGGTATCACACACTAACATGATAACTTTCTTGTTCCACCTATCGCTGAGTGCTCCGGCAAAAATGCTGAACAGCACATAGGGCGCATAAGAGCTGACCATCAAAAGCGCAGTCATCAGGGCGGAACCCTTCTGCGTATAAGACCAGATCACCAGCGCATAACTCGTCATGGCACTTCCCAGACCGGAAAAGGACTGAGTGAGCCAAAGCAGGAGAAATGTTTTCATCTCCGATAATGTATTGATATATTTTATATACTTTTTCATAGACTTTGCTCCTTATCAAATATCTCATTAACAACTCAGGTATTCTCAAAATCTGCAAAGTCCCAGGGCAGTTCTTCTACTCACTCCATGCAATCCTGCCCTAAAAGACTTTGCATGGAGCCTCTGCAATACACAAAATCATGACTATCCCTCTCCTTATGATATATTTTAATCCCTATTTTTGATTCCCCACATATATCATTCACTAAATTTAATCATATCACAATTTGATTCTGAATGACAGACGTGGGTGGTAAAAATCATGCAACTTTGATACAATTTTATTGCAAGCTCGATGCAAACCCATGTTATCGTGTATACTGGAAAAGAGGGATAAAATTATGCGAAAACGGCTTATAAGTATATGTATAGTTGTAATGCTAGTATTTAGCATCTGTGGCTGCGCCAAAACAGCCGAAGACACCCTTGTTATGGAGCCTGTTACAGAGACGGAAAGCGCAGAGCCACAGAATACAAAAGCAGAGAATCAGGAAACATCATCCGAAGAAGCGTTGGACGAGACTGCAGCCGAGGAACAGGAGCTGTTTACTTATATCATTGACAATGACCGTGCGGTGATTACCGGACTGCAAGCGGAATATGAGAATTTTTGGCAAGAAAATATGGTGATTCCTGATACACTGGGCGGATATTCCGTTGTAGAAATAGGCGACCATGCCTTTGAGAATACCAAATTGAAAAGTATACACCTTCCTGAATCTGTTGAAGTAATAGGAAATAGCGCTTTCAAAAATACGGATATTGAAGATGTTAATATTTCAGAATGCTATAATTTGAAAGAGGTGAAGGCTAACGCCTTTGAAAATTGCAATCTGTATGATCAGGATTATTCTATATGGTTTATGAAAAAAATAGGAGCGCGGGCGTTTGCAGGAAATAAGCAGCTTACCCGGGTTAATTTCTGGTCGGGAGATGTTACCATTGAAAAGGATGCCTTTGACGGTTGCGGAGATGAAATGCTTTTTTATGTGGAATGGAGCAGAGAAGAAACAGGTAAGGAAGTAGAGGCATACGCAGCAGCAAATGGAATTAAAGTGGAATATTCTGTGACAACTCAGATTAATGTGCCTTCGGAGCCATTGCTCTTAACCCCGGAAATAGGAAGCTTTTTTTATGGAGAACTGGGAGGTACATACGAAGATTGGAACGATGATATGTGGTGCAGCTTTGAGGAAACGCCAGATGCGCCCAATTTTGGTTTTAAGGACTGGCAGTCGCCCGGTTGCAGTAAATGGTGTCATATCAATATCTTTGGCAATCAGACAACCGCTTCGTCTGAACTGGCTTCTGCCTCAGACCGTTATAGCGCTGGCAATGCCGTCCGTGGAAACAGAGAGTTTGCATGGGCAGAGGGCGCAGAAGGTGTCGGAATCGGAGAATATATCGTCTATGACCAGATTGTATTTTCCGGAAACCTTATAGAGTCGAGTGGAAATAGTATTTTAAGGGGCAGCCGTTATGGTTATGGTGATGATGGATATATAGATTATACGCAGATTTGTATCGTAAACGGTTACGCCAGAGATGCGCAGGTATGGCAGGAAAACGGCAGGGTGAAAACTCTTATGATGCATGTTTATGACCAGCCCTACGCTCGACTTGAGCTTGAGGATACCATAAATCCTCAATATTTTACCCTACCTCAGGGTGATATCAGAGTGGCAAACGGTGGGGAAGTGACATTTAAATTTGTAATAGAGGAAGTATATCCCGGAACCATGTATGAAGATACTTGTATTACCGGAATAGTGGCCGATTTTGGAAATGTGCCTGATTGGCATTAGTAATTTTATTACCATTTTGCGTGTTTTAAAAGCCAATCTAA
Source organism: Acetatifactor sp. (assembly GCA_029055435.1). Lineage (GTDB taxonomy): Bacteria > Bacillota > Clostridia > Lachnospirales > Lachnospiraceae > Acetatifactor. The sequence continues at coordinate 513 of JAIDDH010000050.1, read as the reverse complement.
ACATTCTTTTTCTGATAAAACTTTAATAATTTTCACTTCGTTTGGAAGAAATGGAGAGCATTGAGGAACATCAATATCATAATGCCATCCATCCTTTTGCAAAATTTTTTCATATTCATATGCCTTACTTAAAGAATCTGTTTGATACATTTCTTTTACATACTCTATGACTTCATCATCTTTTAATGGAAATCTGTGTAATTCGCAAGGTGATTCAAACCATGAATCCTCAAAATGAAGAAAATATACTGGTTCCACATGATTATCAAATTCCATAAGGAAATAGACTGACGCTAATTCTATATCTTTTTTAGAATTAAAATCAAAAGTATTCAAATAATTATATAATTCTTCTCGTGTGCCAAATTGCATTTATTTTTCCCTCCCATAAAAAATAAGACGAAGCCGCCGGGACACATTGTATGTGCAAAAAATGCGATAAATACGGCTTTTAACCACATTTATCGCATCCCCATTCAATGCGCTGGAAGGCGCAAAACACGAACCGCACCG
>JAIDDH010000005.1 GCA_029055435.1 Acetatifactor sp. | reverse complement strand
GTGCATGGATGCACCTTAGAACCGACCCGTAAATTACAGTATTCTACAACCGCACTATTAGAAAACACCCAGCCGAAGCCGACTGCAAATTCCTCCCTGCCGCCTCCGGCTGCCACTGTTTAAGTGTAGTCCCCACAATGTTTTAGGCCGAAATTGCTCACCCTCCGCTCCCCCGCAGGCAAAACTGTCCCGGACTTCTCTGCACCGCCAGTTTCTCCACGCACAGACCCATGAGCACTGTCATCAGTTCCGGCCCGGAATATTCTCCCGCAAGCCTCTCCTGTATCTGTTCAATAGAACGCGGAGCAAAATCCAGCGCATCATACACCTCTCTGTACTCATCAGAGAGCTGCGTCAGCCGCCCGGGGATTGCCTCCTGAAAAGACTGCACACCCTGCTTTGCCGATCTGCCCTGCCCGCACTGCCATCCCTGTCTCAGCTCCCGCAGGAAATCCTCCGGCGACAAAAACACGCCGGCCCCCTGCTTTATGAGCCGATTGCAGCCATCACTCAGACGGTCTGTCACACGCCCGGGCACAATGTACACGTCCTTTCCCTGCTCCAGCGCCATATCCACCGTGATGAGCGTCCCGCTTTTCTCTCGCGCCTCCACGACAATCAACACATCCGCAAGCCCACTTACAATTCGATTTCTAGGCGGAAAGTGCTGTGATCTGGGCTCCGTGCCCGGCGGATGCGTGGACAAAATACCGCCCTGAACACAGAGTTTTTCATAAAGCGGGCGATTGGATGCAGGATAACAGACATCCACACCGCAGCCCAGCACCCCGAATGATCTGCCGCCCGCCTCCAGCGCTGCATCCTGGCTGATTCCGTCGATGCCTCTGGCCATACCGCTGATAATCTGCACACCGCACTCTCCCATAGCCCTGCCGATACCGTCCGCCACAAAGCGCCCGTATTCCGAGCAGTCTCTGGCTCCTACCACCGCCACAGAGAGCGCATCCTGCGAGGGAAGCTCCCCCTTGACAAAAAGGGCGTAGGGCGGATCGGGTATGTCGCACAGGCGATCCGGGTATTCCGCATCCGAACGCATCACAAAGCGTATATTTTTCTCTGAGAGCTCCTCCCACAGCATTTCCGGCGAAATACGCTCCGCAAACAGGTGTATCTGCTCCTGTTGTCTGGCCGTGAGCATCTGCCGCCACAGGCTCTCTCCCCCGCGGAATATTTCCTCCGCATCCAGGCAGTGCGCAAACAATCTTTCTATAGTCCGATTCCCGATACCCGGAACACTGTAAAACCAACATGCATACTTCCGATTTTCTTCCATCTTCATACCTCCCCCGGGCGATAGGCGGAGGCCTCCAGCAGATGTTCTTCCCGGATACGCTCCTCTCCCGCCAGGTCCGCAATTGTCCGTGCCACCTTCAAGACGCGGTGATAGGCCCTTGCCCCCAGCTGCAGGCTCTGATATATCCGCTCCATAACACGCCTCTCCCCCGCCCCCAGCGGACAGAAGCGTTCCATATCCTCCGCCCGGATATCCGCATTAAATCGGTAATCCGTCTCTGCAAAGCGCTCCTGCTGGCGTGCTCTTGCACGCTCCACCCGTTCCCGGATCAGACTCGTGGGTTCCTCCTCTGCCGTCCCCTGAAGCTTTGACAGTTCCACCGCTCTCAATTCCACCCACAAATCGATGCGATCCACAATCGGACCGGAAACTCTGCTCTTGTAGCGCAGAATCTGAGTCTCACTGCATTTACAGCGATTTCTGTCCGGGAAATACCCGCAGGGGCAGGGATTCATCGGTACAACGAAATTGATACAATTCAACGATGAACCCCCAATGCACCCCCCTCGAAAACAACTTTGAAACCAACATTTCTTCATAATAAATGCACACCCTTTCGAGTGTGCATAAATAATTTTAATCTGAGCAATCCTTATTAAAAGCAACTTCAACAATTAGGAAATAAATTCCACGAGCCCCAAGGAAGTCTGCAAAAAAGCTGAATTGGACATACAGCTAAAATTTGACAATGTCTTTGTAAGAAATGGCTTGTCAAGTGTCATTAACCCATCTGCATATCGAAATGCTGTACTCAAATTCATAAAATCAATAATGTCATTATACTTAAATTTCCCTTGGTTAATAAGAAGTCTCTGTATACAGTAATTTAAAAAGTCCTTCTCCAAAGGGCTAAGTTCCTGATAATCGATAACCGAAAATATATCATTATCATCAGAAACCATTTTTTCACTATTTTTCATCTTCATATGCGCTTCTTGAATAAATGTTAAATAATCGTTTTCACAATACTTTTTATCAAATTCCTCCGTGACTCTTTTCAGTTCCTCACTAAAATCGTTTTCTTCAATATACTCTGGTGCCTTCTCAGACAAAGTCTTGTAATGTGTTTCTATACTTCTTATAATCCCCCAAAATTCTCTCTGGACAATTGCAGAAAATTTTTTAGAATTATCCTGGGTATAAGAAACTAAAAACTGATCTTCAAATCTATTTCTTACCAACAAAGGGAAATGTGAAAAGTTATCGGTAACTATAGCCGAATACCTGACATACATACTATAAGCATCTTCTGCCTTGTTTAATTTCATATTCATATAAAGAACAGCAAATGCTTTAAATATCTCGCCCAATACCCTGCACACATAATCTGAAGTCTGAGAGATAAGCAACCCTTTTAAGGCCATCAGCCCCAAATCCGATAATTCCCTTTCACTATATATCAGTTTCCAAAACAACTCATCATCTTTCTTGCTGTTTCCGGCAACTTCAAATTTATAATCATCTAAAAACTTTAAAATTGCAATCAAATCATCTTTCTTATCTTTATACTTATTAAAAGCTTCAAAAAGTGTGCCATAAGTTACAATACCCGTATTTCCTGTCAATATACTTAATGCATTATCTAAATTACAACGCCCATCTTTAAATACAATACCATAAAGAACATTAGTATCTACCACATACTTTTTCATCAAGACACCTCGCCTTATTATCAATCTTCTTTTCACTTAAAGCATTCTTTACTTTATAAATGCACACCATTTCGGGTGCGTACCAATAAGTTTTATTAAACAGATTCGGCATCATCATTTTCTCCATCACCAACAAGTGCTTTTGCACTAAAATAGAACGTTACCGCACTAGCTGCTAATGCCCCAGCCTGTCCTACCTTATTCCGCCCTTCCAGTTTGCAACGTCTGCAAATAGGCACCTTTTCACTTATCAATAATTTTCCACAAAACTTACAGCGTTTTTCCTTTGTCTCATCATTCATCTTCGGCATCCTCCACATCTATAAGAAAAATATCATTATTTTTTTGATTCAACATCGTTTTATAGGAACCCACTGCTTCAAGCATTTGTTTCGGTCTTTCTAGCCAAAAATCCATATTTCCCTCCTTATATGGATAATACTCATGTATTAATTCCAAGGCTGTGTACTTTCCATCTCCTATTTTTCTTTCCGTTAAAGTTTGCAATTGGTACTGGTACTGCCCAAGAATACGATTGACATCATCATTTTTCCCCCTAAGATTAAGTAGGTATACTCGCAATCCAACATAACGCGGAATCATCTGCATATCTTCATTGATATAGGATAACAAAGTATCAATCGCTTTTATACTGGCAAACGGGACTTTTTGATCTGCAAGTTTCTTCACCTGCGCAGTAATGTCTGAATACAAATCTTCCAAGCCCTGCATAAGATATGTATCAGCCTCCTTTAATAAATCCTCCTGCTCCTCCGGACCCGCTGTTGATGCCGACATAACTCTATCTCTCGCATACATGAATTTATTGCTCAATGCTTCACGCCGAGCAAAATCAATCATTCCCTTTACATCTCTCCCGACATCCTCAATCTGTGCTGATATACTCTTAAGGGAAGTCTGCATTGATAATGTGGAAATATCTGATAGAACTTCTGCAGGATTAATAGCTTTCTTTAATGTAAAGAATTTAACAAGCTGTTCGTTTTCATCCAAAATCGCAGGTCGTAGGTTTCCCGCTACTTCCTTTGATTCTCCCACATGGTAGATGCCTTCTTTCAAACCATCAATAATCTCCTGACTGAAATGAGAATAATCGGCGACAAGCATACCCATTTTTGAGATATCAAATCCCCCCTTTATGGCTGCAGCAATCTGACCGAGCAATCCTCGAATATCCAGATCTACCTCCCACTCTGTTTCGAATTTCATCTCTGCACCTATTTTCCCGATAAATACATTAAAAAAATCCGACATTTTAAGAAGATCAGCGCCTTTTCTATCCTCTTCTTCTATAAAAATATCTAAAAGTTCACACTTTCCAGTCTCAATAATTTCATTCTTCTCTGCCATACTACTCAATGCCCTCACTTATATTTCGTATGCTTCACATACGTAAAATTAATCATACCATATTTATCGTAAAATTCCCACTAAAAATCAAGCCAGAGTACACCCAAGTCTCTGGCTCAAAAAATTTTCTTTCTATTATTAAAAAGTATAATTTACACATTTTAATCTATCCAGTAACTTTCACTTCGTCCCCCACCTTGAAAGTAAAGCGGATATCGTCCTTGGTGTAGACTGTGGCATGGTCGAGCAGCGACGTCCAAAGTTCCTCATCAAATTCCTTACAGAATCCGTCCAGCCTTTGCAGCCCGCCGATGAACCGCATATAAACCTTCCGCTTTCTCTGCCTTTCGGAAATCTCATCGGACACCCTTCCGTACCCTTCCTTTGCGGATTCGTACCGGGCGACCAGTTCGTTCCGGCATCTCTGGTATTCTTCCTGGTCTGCGGCCACGGTCTGGTTCTCCGCTACGATCCTTTTTACCATTTCCGCCACCGTTTCTGACTCGGTCAGAAGCCGGCTCCGCTCCACCTCCAGCTCCGTGGTGTCGCATAATGTCCGCATCATCACCTTGGTGTTCGCTATCAGCTCATCCTTTTCCGGGATGACCGCATTGACGGCTTTCACGAAGGCATCCTTTATCTCGTCCTCGGTAAGGTGCGGCGTCCCGCATTTCTTATCGTTCTTGAACTTGCGGTTGCACTGGAAGATTACCCTGCGGTATTTGTCCTGCGAGTGCCATACCTTGGAGCCGTACCAGTTCCCGCACTCGGAACACTTGATTTTCGAGGAAAATATGCTTGCGCTGCTGTACCTTGCGCCCATATTCCTGCGCCGCTCCATTTCCTCCTGCACCAGCTCCCATGTTTCGGGAGGGATGATTGCCTCGTGGTTCCCCTCCACATAATACTGCGGTATCTCCCCCTGGTTCTTCTTCCGCTTTTTGGTGAGGAAGTCCGCCGTGTACTGCTTCTGCAGGAGCGCGTCCCCTTTGTACTTCTCGTTGGTGAGGATGCTCTTGACGGAACTCTGGTGCCATGTGTCCTTCCCGGCAGGGCTCTTAATGCCAAGCCCCGTCAGTTTCTTGCCGATGGCATACGGGCTCAATCCCTGGAGGAATAGCTGGTATATCAGCTTCACCGTTTCCGCCTGCTCCGGGTTCACTCTCAGGCTGCCGTCCTCGCCTTTCTCGTATCCAAGGAAGGTGCTGTAGGCAAGGCTGCCTTTACCGTCCGCGAACTGCTTCCGCTTGCCCCATGTGGTGTTCTCCGAAATGCTCCGTGATTCCTCCTGTGCAAGGGAACTCATGATGGTGATGAGCAGCTCCCCTTTGGAATCCAGCGTGTAGATGTTCTCTTTTTCAAAATAAACCTCGATGCCCTTCTCCTTCAGCTTCCTAACTGTCGTTAGGGAATCCACCGTGTTCCTTGCGAATCGGCTGACCGATTTCGTAATGATGAGGTCTATCTTCCCGTTCAGAGCATCCTCGATCATTTGGTTAAATCCGTCTCTTTTTTTGGTGTTAGTTGCGGAAATGCCCTCGTCCGTATACACCCCGGCAAATTCCCAATCCTCCCGGCCGTTTATATACCGGGTGTAATAATCGACCTGCGCCTCATAGCTTGTCGCCTGTTCCTCAGAATCCGTGGATACCCTCGCATATCCCGCCGTCTTCCGCTTTTTCGCCGCCGCAATCGGCCTAGAGTCAAACCGGTTCAGCGTGGCGGGTATGGTTGTTACTTTCTTTGCCATTCGGCCACCTCCCCATCTGTAAAGTGAAATTCAAACCTGTCCTCGTATGCCGTCACGCCCGCAACCTCCTTCACAAAGCGGGGTTCGTAATCCTCCCGCCCCAGGACTCCCGCCACCGCCTCCCGGAACTCATCATCCAGCAGCCTGTGGAAGGAGCATCCACGGCACACCCACACCTTATATTTTTCTTTCTGCCCTTTCAGCCCCATCTTCCAGTAATCGCAATCCAGTTTCCTGCCGCAGCACCCACAGGTAATTTTCTGCGAAAATGCGCTGCGGCCTCTTTGGTATGCCCGCATGACCTCTCTTGCCTTCCCGCTTTTCATGCGGAACTCAATGCGGTCTGTATTTATGACAATCTGCTCGACTTCCCTCCGAACTGCCGCCCCGTCAAAGGCGGCAAGCTCCAGCGCGGCAACCGCCGCCTGCTCCAGCTCCGTTTCATAGACCGGCCGGAGCCCGCACGCATCTTTCCCTTTGCGCTCCCTGGTATTGCAGTTCCATTTCTTTCCATACTTTGTGGTTCTCCTGCTGACTTAGAAGCAGCATTCCCAGCATTTCACCAGTCAGGATAACTC
>JAIDDH010000049.1 GCA_029055435.1 Acetatifactor sp. | reverse complement strand
ATCCTACAATTATAAATTAATTATAAAATCTCCATTTTATGGTTTGAAAGAGAAAACGAGAGAATAAGAGAGAAAAAGCGAGATATAATAAGAATTAAAAGTATATTCGCTTCTGCATCCATTTGCAAAGCCCCGCATATAAAACTAATATATGTTTTAGCGATTAGCACTCGAATGCAATGAGTGCTAACAAGAAAGAAAAGCCAAGATAAACAGGTTAATATAAGGAGGCAGAATTATGAAATTAGTACCTTTGGGCGACAGAGTCGTATTGAAGCAGTTAGTGGCAGAGGAAACTACCAAGTCAGGTATCGTACTTCCCGGCCAGAATAAGGAGAAGCCCCAGCAGGCTGAGGTCATTGCAGTGGGACCCGGCGGAACAGTGGACGGCAAGGAGGTAAAGATGGAGGTCAAGGTCGGCGATCAGGTCATCTTCTCCAAATATTCCGGAACCGAAGTAAAGATGGATGATGAAGAATTCATCATTGTAAAGCAGAATGATATTCTGGCAATTATCCAGTAATTATTCCGTAAAAGATTAAAACCAACATATTTTGTAAAAGGAGGCCAAGACAATGGCAAAAGAGATTAAATACGGCGCAGAAGCCCGTGCAGCATTAGAGTCCGGCGTAAATCAGCTGGCAGATACCGTGAGAGTGACCCTGGGACCCAAGGGAAGAAATGTGGTGTTGGATAAATCCTTCGGTGCTCCGCTGATTACCAACGATGGCGTTACTATCGCTAAGGAGATCGAGCTGGAGGACGCTTTTGAGAACATGGGCGCTCAGCTTGTGAAGGAAGTTGCCACCAAGACCAACGATGTGGCAGGCGATGGCACTACCACCGCTACGGTTCTGGCACAGGCAATGATCAATGCAGGCATGAAGAATCTGGCGGCAGGAGCCAATCCCATTATTCTCAGAAAGGGCATGAAGAAGGCCACTGACTGCGCAGTGGAGTCTATCTCAAAGATGAGCCAGAAGGTGAACGGCAAGGAGCACATCGCAAGAGTAGCTGCAATCTCTGCAGGAGACGAGGAAGTGGGCCAGCTGGTGGCAGATGCCATGGAGAAGGTCAGCGGGGACGGCGTAATCACCATCGAGGAGTCCAAGACCATGCAGACCGAGCTGGATCTGGTAGAAGGTATGCAGTTTGACAGAGGTTATATCTCTGCATATATGGCAACCGATATGGATAAGATGGAGGCAACTCTGGAGAATCCGTTGATTCTGATTACTGATAAGAAGATTTCCAATATTCAGGAGATTCTGCCCATTCTGGAGCAGATTGTACAGTCTGGCAATAAGCTGCTCATCATCGCTGAGGATGTGGAGGGCGAGGCTCTCACCACACTGATCGTGAATAAGCTGCGCGGAACATTCAATGTGGTTGCAGTGAAGGCTCCCGGTTACGGCGACAGAAGAAAGGCTATGCTGGAGGATATCGCAATCCTTACCGGCGGTACCGTGATCAGCTCCGAGCTTGGCTATGAGCTGAAGGATGCCACCATGGATATGCTGGGCCGCGCAAAGTCCGTGAAGGTGCAGAAGGAGAACACTGTCATCGTTGACGGCAACGGCGAGAAGGATGCTATTTCCGCACGCATCAATCAGATCAAGAACCAGATTGACGAGACTACTTCCGAGTTTGACAAGGAGAAGCTTCAGGAGAGACTTGCCAAGCTGGCAGGCGGCGTTGCGGTAATCCGTGTGGGCGCTGCTACCGAGACCGAAATGAAAGAGGCAAAGCTTCGCATGGAGGATGCGCTGGCAGCAACCAGAGCTGCTGTGGAGGAAGGTATTATCTGCGGCGGCGGTTCCGCTTATATCCACGCATCCAAGGAGGTTGCAAAGCTGGCTGAGACTCTGGAGGGCGATGAGAAGACAGGCGCGAACATTGTGCTGAAAGCATTGGAGTCCCCTCTGTTCCACATTGCTGCAAACGCAGGCTTAGAGGGTAGCGTAATCATTAACAAGGTTCGGGAGTCCGAGGCAGGCGTCGGCTTTGACGCATTGAAAGAGGAGTATGTTGACATGGTGACCGCAGGTATTCTGGATCCAGCAAAGGTGACCAGAAGCGCTCTGCAGAACGCAACCAGCGTGGCAAGCACCCTGCTCACCACTGAGAGCGTTGTGGCAAATATCAAGGAGGATGTGCCTCCCATGCCCGCAGGCGGCGGAATGGGCGGTATGATGTAAGCCCTGCGCAGACAGGTTTATTTAGACAAAATACAGATAGGCATGACTGGTTTTGATATCAGTCATGCCTATTTTTGAATTATTTTCAAATGATGGGAGATGCTATTTAAAATTTTTTTGAAATAGGTATTGATTTTTGGCACTGCTGTGAGTATAATGTATTTAAAATAATTTTTAAATAGGTGCCGTAAAATGAGTAAGACAAATATTTTTAAAGTCCTATCAGATAAGCAGCGAAGAGATATTCTGGTAATGTTGAAGGACGGCAGGATGAGTGCGGGAGAAATTGCGGAGAAACTCGGCGTTACGCCTGCGGCTCTTTCCTATCATCTGAAATTGCTGAAAAGCGCTGAGCTTGTCATGGAATATAAGAATAAAAATTTTGTGTACTATGAAATCAACACAACAGTGCTTGATGAGTTGATTTTATGGATTGAACAGTTTGGAGGTAACAGAAAATGAAAAAAGTTATGTGGGTCATTTCCATGTTTTCGCTCATCATCACTGCCGTGGTATTGCAATTTATGCCGGATTCGGTTCCTATGCACTATGACATTGCAGGTAAAATTGACAGATGGGGCTCAAAATACGAGAATTTATTGTTTCCTGTAATTATCCTCCTGATGTCATTGTTCTGGCATTTGTTTATCGCATATTTTGAGAGGAAAGCGGATAGAACCTCTGTTGAAAAAGAATGTGCCGAGGCATTATCAAATGCAAAGGTAATGAAGATAGTGGGCGTTTCGATGGCAACCATGTTTACTGTCATGCAGGGTTTTATTCTGTATAGCGCATATGCTGGAGCCGGTTCAAATGCCACCCATGCTTATATTGATATGGGAAAGGTCTCCTGTATTTTGACCGGTGCCATGCTAATGGTTTTAGGAAATTTTATGCCAAAGACAAGAAAGAATCGGATAGCCGGGGTTCGGGTAAGCTGGAGTATGTATAACGATACTACATGGATGAAAAGCAACCGTTTCGGTGCTGTTGCCATGATCATTGCGGGATTGCTGACAATCATTACAGCGGTATTGGCCGAATCCGGTATAGCCGTAATTATGCTGATTGTCTATTTGCTGGCGGCTACATTGGTCACTCTCATTTACACATATAAAGTTTATAAGAAAGAGGTCGCATAAGCGTCCGCCTATCGCGGTAAAGAAGACGGAAGTGCGCTGCACAGATGAGGAGGAGCAGATGGGATTTGTTTTATCTAAGGGCCGCCCGGAAAGCACAGACGGACGGCTGGAAAAAGAAATAAGAGTATACGATTTACTGGACAGGCTGGGAATGGAATATTACAGGATCGACCATGCTCCGGCTATGACTATGGAGGTCTGTCGTGATATTGACAAAGCGCTGGGGGCCATGATCTGTAAAAATCTCTTTTTGTGCAATCGGCAGAAAACACAGTTCTATCTGTTGATGATTCCGGGGGATAAGGTATTTCATACAAAAGAACTCTCCCCGCAGATTGGCAGTGCGCGCCTGTCTTTCGGGGATGAGAGTTTCATGGAAGAATTTCTTGATATCACGCCTGGAGCCGTGAGCATTATGGGACTGATGAATGATGAGGATAATCGGGTGAGGCTGTTGGTGGATGAAGATGTGCTGAAGGGAGAGTTCCTGGGATGCCATCCCTGTGTAAATACTTCCAGTCTGAAGCTTTATACCAGAGATGTATTTGATATCTTCCTGCGCGCTGTCCATCACGATATGACAGTGGTGCATCTTGGGGCATAGAATTGGGCTGGTACAGGAGTCGGCCCATTCTTGCTGAACTCCATTCTTTATGATACAATCCTTAAGTGAAGTATTATATTCGGTATCTAAAGCGAAACGGAGACACAAGGGATGAAAAGCAAACGTGTATCGCTTATCATATATATATGTATTGTCATACTGATTTTATCGGGATGCGGCAATGATACAAAGCGGGAGCCCGACACGGCAGCGGCGGATGAGAGTGAAATGAGTGCGGACGAGAACGAAATAAATACGGACGAGAACGGAACGACTGCGGACGAGCTCCTGGATTCGTTTGTCAATGGCGAGATCATGGCATATTATGTCGAAACGGACAAAGCGTTTTATATTACAGACCTTCCAAACGATCCGATGGATTTTACCTGTTATTCAGTCGGAGATAGAGTTGATTTGGACAATGATGGAGAAAATGAACTGATCATGAAGGGGCCTTATGGCGGAATATATCTTGATGCCCGGGACGGCCAGGTTTATGTTTTGGATGAAGGGGATGGAACCGCAGCGAGGGTCAGTTATACAGAATTTGATGGTCAGACATGGATTGTACATTCTGATACAATGCATAGCGGCAGAATTCTGTATGCTTTTACGCTTTATGATGGTGAAGGGCATGTGGTGGATGAGCGCAGGCTTTTTAAAGAGTATTGGGATACGCCGGATACTCCGGATGGCCCCGATACGGTCTATACATATGGGGACGAACAGATCACCCGAGAAGAATATGATGAGTTAAAAATGAAAATGCTGGGAGAATAGAGTTCAATAGCGTTCCGGAACCGGGGAAATCAGGCGGCAGGGGAGTTTTCATGGCGAAACTTAAGAATGATTTACAATATTTTATGCGACAAAAATTTTATATCCTTGCTCTTGCCCTGACTGCTGTGTGCAGCTATGGCTATTCGATTGTGCAGCCGAGCATTGGTATCGACGACACGGCGGTTCCGTTATATCTGGAGGAAGGGCTTGAGGTGGTCATGGGGCGCTGGACAGTTTTCTGGCTGAACAAGTTCTTCCATGTGTCGGACTTTGCTCCCTTTATGACGGAGCTTGTGGGGGTATTGTTTCTGATGCTTGCGGCTACTTTGTTCAATGTGCTTTTTCGCCGGATTGCAGGTGAGCGGGCGGGGATTCTGGCTGCTACGGTCTTTGCATGCGTATTTGTCTCCAATCCCATCATCAGCGAGGTGTTTGTGTACTATTGGCATGACGGCGCGGGGCTTGGCTATGTGCTGACGGCGCTGGCGCTTTTGAGTTTTCACAGCGGTGTGGAGGCACAGGGAAAGGCGCGGCTTTATGCGTTTGTCAGGAGTCTGCTGTTTGTATGGGCGGCGGTGGGCTGCTATGAATCCTTTTTGGTACTTTATATTCTGGGTATTTTGACGGTGCTGTTTTTGTGGGGGATGGAGGACGCGAAGCGGCTGAAGTTTTCCTCGGTATGTATATGGCTGTGTGTCGGCGCAGCTTTGACGGTGGGATGTGTATTGCTTCGCAGTGTAATGATTGCGCTGACTACAAAGCTTTTTGATCTGGGCAGTGTGCTGGAACAGGTAAAACAGAATGAGCGCGGTCTCTCGGAGATGCTGGTATTGTTCCGTCAGGACGGGTGGGACAATCTGGTGATGCTGCTCAAGCGGTTCTGGGTGGTCTATCATCTGAATGCGGTGGTATATCTGCCTGTCACGGTCTATGAGTTTGCGGTGTTTGTCTTTGGCGCGGCCGCCGTGATTCTGGCGTTTAGAAAGCGCAATTTCTGGTTCCCGGTGCTCTATCTGGGGATGCTTGTGACGCCCTTTTTGCTGACGCTTGCGGAGATGCGTCTCTCTCATTATCGTTCCTGCCAGTACCTGCCCTTTTTTGCGGCGGCGGGTGTGTGGCTTGTGTGTGTGAGCCTGATGGGACTGAAGCGTTTTCAGCGACCGTTGCGGGCCTGCCTTATCGTGGGGGTCGTGATTTTGGTCTGGAATCAGGCGGAGTTTATGAACCGGAGTTTTTACACGGATTATCGGAAGTACGAGACGACCAGAGAGCTGTTGTGCGAAATCGCATGGGAGATCGAGCGGGATTACGGGAACGGGACACCGGTTGTTTTCACGGGGCATTACAACACGCCTCATGAGCTTGCAAAAGATTATTATGTGTCCTATGGCTCTAAGCAGTACCGCTATATTGCGGCGATTACGGACAAGGTAGACCCCCATCTGAAGGAGAAATATTTTTCGGTCTGGGGCTACAGCTTTGTGGGAGAAGCGAATTTCCCTATGATACAGTGGGCCTTTGACGCTTTCGACGGAACCAATCGGGAGATGATAAATTTTCTGAAAATGCATGGGCATCCTTTCAGGACGGTGACAGACCCCGAGGTGTTGGCGCAGGCCAGGGAGCTGGGCGATGAGATGCCCGAGTATCCCGCGGAGGGCTCCATCGTCAGACAGGACGGCTATATTCTGGTACACATCGACCGGTAAGAGAATCAGATTTGACAGTAGGAGGAGTTGTGATGAAGAATAAAGTAGCTGCTATATTATGCGTGGGAATCATAGCGTTGAGCGGATGCGCCCAGAGTGAGCAGGTGCGGCAGATAGAGCCAGAGCGACAGACAGAAACAGAGCGGCAGACACAAACTGAACCGCACACGGAAACGGCACCGCTCACCAGTACGGAGGAATCCACCGCAGACCGGCCGGATCTGGATGGTACGCTTTATATCGGCGAATATCTGGATTCCGATGTTATGGATCCCAATCTCGAGATTGCTGAGGACGAGGACGGGCAGTATATTGTACAGATAGGGATTTTCCGCCTGACGTCGATAGAGGGCGTGGGAGAGCTGACAGAGGACGGAATGCGTTTTACGGCGACGGATGCCGCCGGCAATCCCATCAGCGGAGTGATCACGGTTGAGGATCAGACGGCAACGGTTACTTTTACCGATTCGACATGGACGTATCTGCCTAACGGTTCTTCATATCAGTACACGAAGTCTTCCGACACGCCCAATCTCTGGTAGCTAGGTTGCATGAAAGATCATAATAAAGAAGGGAGATATCATATGGCTGCAGAGCGAACTTATTCCAATCCCGTACAGAGAGGTTTTTTTCCTGACCCTTCAGTGATCAGGGTGGGGGACGATTATTACATGGTCAACTCCAGTTTTCAATATTTTCCGGCAATACCGATTTCTCATTCCAAAGATATGGTGCACTGGCACATCGTCGGGCATGCCATTGCCAATCCCGAGTGGCTTGATCTGAGCGATATCAGGGATTCCCATGGCATCTGGGCGCCGGATATCGAGTATGTGGACGGGCGATTTTATATTTATGCAACATTGCGTCTGAACGCGGACGGAAAGCGGGACAATAATGTGATGCGCCGCCAGCTGGCAATGGTGGCTGACAGGCCGGAGGGGCCTTACAGCAAGCCAGTGTGTCTGGAAGTGGACGATATCGATCCCTCTCTTTTTGTGGATGAGGACGGCAGCAGATATATGCTGATTGCCAAGGCTGTGCAGACCGTTCCGCTGTCTGCGGATGGCATGGCTGTGGCGGGACCTGTAAGGACAGCTTGGGAAGGCACGGGGGAGCGCTGCTCCGAGGGCCCGCATATGTTCCGCAAGGACGGATTTTATTATGCCATGGTGGCGGAGGGCGGTACCGGTTACGGCCACGGCATCAATGTGGCGAGAAGCGATGCTCTTTACGGAAACTATGAGAATTCTCCTTACAATCCGGTGATGCGCCAGACAGACCCTGAGGCGCCCATCCAGCGGGCAGGACATGGCAAGCTGGTACAGGATCAGAAGGGAAACTGGTGGTGCTATTATCTCTGCGGCAGGCCCAACGGCGGCAAGTACACTACTGTGGGCCGGGAGTCTGCGCTGGATCCAGTGCAGTGGACGGAAGACGGCTGGTTTACCATCAATGAGGGGAAGGGCCCCAGTCTGGTGCAGACGGCCCCGGATCTCCCGGAATGCGTTTTTGAGAGGAATCTGTTCGATGATTTTGACGGGGAAGCGTTAAATCTGGAGTGGGAGTTCGTGAGAAATCCTGACAATGGTTCCTGGTCTCTGACGGAGCGCCCGGGGTACTTCCGCATCTGGACGAGAGACGGGCAGTTAAACGAAATACGCGCCAAAAACACTCTGCTGCGCAGGGAGCAGGAGCTTTCCTACGAGGCGGAGACCAAGGTGGAATTTTATCCCGATAAGGACGGGGAACAGGCGGGGCTGACCTGTTATTACAGCACGGCCACTTACGCCAGATGCGCTGTCTGCTATGAAGGCGGACGAAAGCTTCAGCTCGTTATCAACCGCAACCACGGTGAGGAGCTCGTGGCGGAGGTGGAGCATATTCCTGAGACTCCCGTATGGCTGCGCGTGGTGGTGGAAAGACTGACAAGAAGTTTTTATTATAGTCTGGACGGCGAGAAGTGGGAGCTTGTAGGTGTATTGGAAAACTGCATCTATCTGTGCGATGAGGGCGTGCCCGACGATCCCAAGCGCCACACGGGGACGCTGGTGGGCATCTACGCCAACAACGGCGGCTGCGGCAGCAGAAAGCCCGCGGATTTTGACTATTTTAAATATGACGACAGCGTAGTGAGAGTATAGAACACAGGTATAGGACGGAGGACGTTGAGATGGCACAGGATAAACAGGAAAGTCTTTTGGAGATAGAGGACTGTCTGGCGATGCTGTTGGAGCGGGTGAGCCTGCAGGAAGTGCAGGAGGTATCGCTTGCTCAGGCTTGTGGCATGGTGCTTGCGGAGACGGTTTGTTCGGATATTGATGTGCCGCCCTATCAGAAGTCTGCCATGGACGGTTATGCGGTCTGCGCGGCGGATTTGGAGAGTATATCTGAGTCGCAGACTGCGGCGGAAGATTCTTTTGTGGAATTAAAAGTGAAGGGGAGGCTGCTTGCGGGGGATTATGAGGAAATCCCCTATGAGAAGCATACTGCCGTCCGCGTCATGACCGGGGCATTTGTGCCGGAGGGCTATGATGCGGTGGTTCGTCAGGAGGATACGGATTACGGGGAAGAAACTGTGAAGGTATTTGCTCCTGTGAAGCCCTTTCAAAATTACTGTAAAGCGGGGGAGGATATCCGCCGGGGTGATGTGGTGGCAGAGCGGGGGACAAGGTTAAATCCCGTTCACATCGGACTTTTGGCCGAGACCGGCAGGGCGAACATTCGGGTCTATCGCCCGGTGAGAGTCGCGATTCTCTGCACCGGTTCAGAGCTTGCCCGGGTGGGAGAGCCTCTGGGAAAAGGTAAAATCTATAACAATATCTCGTATATATTGGAGGCGGGAATCCGGCGGGAAGGGCTTCAGGTGAGCTTCGTAGAGCTTTGCGCCGATGAGGAGGAGCTTCTTTTACAAAAGCTTCAGGAGGCTTTGGAAGCGGCGGACATTGTCATTACCACGGGAGCGGTCTCCGTGGGGGAAAAGGATATCGTCCCGGCGGTGCTGGAGAGTCTGGGGGCGGAAATTCTGTTTCGCAGGGCCCGCATTCAGCCGGGGACGCCTACCACAGCCAGCGTGAAGGACGGCAAACTGATTTTAAGTCTGTCGGGTAATCCCTATGCGGCTATAGTGAATTTCGAGATTTATTTCTGGCCTCTCATGGCGAAGATGATGGGTCATGAGAGCTTTGACACGGTGAAGACGACGGCGGTTCTGCAGAGTCCTTACGGGAAGGTGAACCGCATGCGGCGCTTTATCAGGGCCAGAGCGGAGGGCGGGAATGTGTATCTTCCCTCGGCAGTCCATGCGTCGTCGGTAATCCACAATATGACGGAGTGTAATTGTTTTATCGATCTGGAGCCCGGAAGGGCGGTTCAGGTGGGGGATGAGGTCCGAATCCGCTATATAAAAGGGGTATGAATATGAATTTGAGTGTCGGCGTTCTGGCCGGGGGCAAGAGCACCCGGATGGGGCAGGACAAGGCCCTGTTACAACTGGAGTCCAAGCGGTTTATCGACCGCATCTGTGAGGAGCTTGGCGGCTTTTCGCAGGTGCTTATTTCCGCTGCCCGCAGGGGACTCTATGAGGACACCGGTTTTGAAGTGGTCTATGACGAGCATCAGGATATCGGCCCTATAGAGGGTATCTATCAGGTTCTGTCTCACGCCGAGGAGGAGTATGTCTTTATCTGTGCGGCGGACATGCCCTTTATCAAGCGGGAACTGGTGGAGTATATGGCGGAGTTTATCTCCTCAGACTATGATTGTTATTGTCTGGTGGATGAGGATCACATTCATCCGCTCTGCGCCATTTATTCCAAAAAGATGCTGGACGTCATCGAAGAGCAGATACGGAGCGGACATTACAGGCTCTTGAATGTATTGCGCGCAGTGCGCACCAAATATATCCGTTTGGAGACTTCCTGTTTTGACAGGCGGATCGTGCGGAACATCAACACAAGGGAGGAGTATGCCCGTCTGCAGCTTCCGAAGGTATTCTGCGTCAGCGGAGTGAAGGACAGCGGAAAGACGGGATTGATTATAAAACTCATCAATGAATTTATCAGAGAGGGCTGCTCGGTTGCTGTGATCAAGCATGACGGACATGAGTATGTCATGGATCACGAGGGAACGGACACCTGGCGGTATCGTCTGGCGGGAGCGGTGTGCAGTGTCATTTATTCCGACACGCAGTATTCCGTGAACCGCAGGGGGCGGGCCCGGGTGGAGGAACTGATTGCCCTGTGCGGGGACGCGGATGTGGTGATTGTGGAGGGCCTGAAAGCGTCAAACTACCCGAAAATCGAGGTGGTGCGGCGCGAGGTATCCTCTGTTCCGGTCTGTGACGCGGACTCTCTGATCTGTATAGCAACCGATGTGGTATCCCAGGAAGACGTGAAATGCCCGGTGTTTGGCATGGATGATATTCAGGGGATTTTTTTGTGCGTAAAAAATTATTTTGGCAATTGACTGAGAGGAAAAATGATATGAAACTGATAGAGACAAAGGATGCCGTGGGGCAGGTTCTCTGCCATGACATCACGCAGATCATACCCGGCGTGGTGAAGGATGCGGTGTTCAGAAAGGGACATATTGTCACCCCGGAGGATATCCCGGTGCTTTTGTCCGTGGGCAAGGAGCATCTCTATGTGTGGGAGAAAAAGGAGGGAATACTCCACGAGGATGAAGCTGCCGCCGTTTTGCGGGACATCTGTATCAATGACGGGATGAGCGCATCGGAGCCCAAAGAAGGAAAAATCGAGCTGCGGGCAGAGCAGGATGGTCTGTTCAAGGTAAATACAGCAAGACTGAACGCGGTGAACGGGCTGGGCGAGCTGATGATAGCCACGGTTCACGGCAATTTCCCTGTGAGAAAGGGAGACAAGCTTGCTGCCGTCCGCATTATCCCGTTAGTCATCGAGGAGGAGAAGATGAACAGGGCCAGAGAGGCCGCAGGCGGAGAACCGCTGCTTCAGATTCTGCCCTTCTCTCATGCGCGGGTAGGGATTGTCACCACCGGCAGCGAGGTGTTCAAAGGACGGATCGAGGACGCTTTCGGGCCGGCTGTCCGGGCCAAGCTTTCGGAGTATGACACTGAGATCATGGGGCAGAAGATTGTGGATGATAAGCAGGAGGATATTGTGGCGGCCATAGGCGGTTTTGTGGATCAGGGCGCGGATATGGTGCTTTGTACCGGGGGAATGAGTGTGGACCCTGACGACCGGACGCCCGGTGCGGTGAAAGCTTTCGGTGCGGATATTGTGTCTTACGGCGCTCCGGTGCTTCCGGGAGCTATGTTCCTGCTGGCCTATTTTCAGAATGGAGACAAGACCGTTCCGATTCTGGGGCTTCCGGGCTGTGTGATGTATGCAAAGCGGACAATATTCGATTTGATACTGCCCCGCGTGCTTGCGGGGGAGAGACTCACCGCCGAGGATATCCGGGTATACGGCGAGGGTGGGTTGTGCTTAAACTGCCCGGAATGCCATTTCCCCGGTTGTGGATTCGGCAAATAAGAATCAAAAAACAATTATAAAAAGCAACGATAAAAACAACAAAAAACAGGAATCCGGGATGGATTTGACAAGATGCCGCAGCGCGGCGGAATGCGAGGAGCTATGGGAGAGTTTACACATTTTGACAGAGAGGGCAACGCGATTATGGTGGATGTGACCGCCAAGGCGGACACGGAGCGCGTCGCGGTGGCGGAGGGATGTATCCGGGTCAGCGCGGAGGTGTTTGATGCCATCAAAAATCAGACCGCGGCCAAGGGCGATGTGCTGGGTACGGCGAGAATTGCCGGCATTATGGCCACGAAGCGCACGGCGGAGCTGATTCCCATGTGCCATCCGCTGATGCTCACGAAGGTCTCCATAGATTTTGTGCCGGATGAAGAGACATTGCAGATCAAGTGCCGCTGTACGGCGAAGCTCACGGGCAAGACTGGTGTGGAGATGGAAGCGCTCACAGGTGTCAGTGTGGCGCTGCTCACCATCTATGATATGTGCAAAGCCATGGACAAGAGTATGGAGCTCTCGGGGATACATCTGGTGGAGAAGCTGGGCGGAAAGAGCGGACATTTTGTCAATCCTGCATTGAGAGACAATCCCGGATAATATCAGGAGGGATATCATCATGAAAAAACAGAATATTCGAGTATTTTTGAGAGTGGCGCTGCTTATGGCCGTTATGCTTACTATGTTTACAATTGTCGGCTGCGGTAAACCAGCCGGTGGTTCACAGGCAGAGCCTGTGGAGCTGACCGTTCTGGCGGCGGCTTCTTTAACGGATGTCTGCAACGAGATCGGAGAGCGGTATGAGGCAGAGCATGAGAATGTCAAGCTGAATTTTTCGTATGGCAGCTCCGGCGCTTTACAGACCCAGATTGAGGAGGGGGCGCCTGCGGATATCTTTATGTCTGCGGCGATGAAGCAGATGACTGCTCTGGACGAGGAGGGACTGATGGACTCTGATTCCATCATACAGCTTCTGGAGAATAAGATTGTGCTGGTGGTTCCCGCGGGCAGCGATACGGATTTGAGCTCATTCGAGGAGGTTGTCACGGACAAGGTGAGCATGATCGGTCTGGGTGAGCCGGAGAGTGTGCCGGTGGGGCAGTATTCCGAGGAGGTGTTCACCACCCTGAATCTGCTGGATGCAGTGAAGGCCAAGGCAAATTATGGTTCCGACGTGCGAACTGTGCTCTCGTGGGTAGAGACCGGCGAGGTGGACTGCGGTATTGTGTATGCTACGGACGCTTATACAACGGAGCAGGTAAAAATCGTGGCGGAGGCTCCGGAGGGCTCCTGTAAGAGAGTCATTTATCCTGCGGGAGTAGTGAAGAACAGCGCCCATACGGAGGAAGCGGCGGCGTTTGTGGAGTATCTGCAGACGGAGGAGATTCTTGCCCTGTTTGAGAGTTACGGTTTCTCGAGGATGGAATAAAAAGCTGGGTTTGTGATATACGGAGGTATCAAATGGATTACACACCTTTGTGGATTTCGGTGAAGGTGGCGGTTACCGCCACCGTATTCACCTTCTTTTTGGGATTGGCTGCCGCAAGGCTGGTGTTGTCTCTGGGGAAGTGGAAGGGAGTGGTGGACGGTCTCTTTTCACTTCCCATGGTACTGCCGCCCACGGTGGTAGGCTTTTTCCTGTTGCTTTTATTTGGCAGAAACAGCGTTCTGGGCAAGTTTCTGGAGCGATGCGGGACAACGGTGATTTTTACATGGCAGGGTGCGGTGATTGCGGCGGTGACAGTGGCTTTTCCCATCATGTACCGCACGGCGCGGGGCGCTCTGGAGCAGGTGGATGTCAATCTGATTCATGCGGCGAGGACACTGGGAATGTCTGAAGTCAGGATTTTCTTTCGGATTTTGCTTCCGGTGGCCCGCCCCGGCATTATGGCGGCGGTGATTCTGGCGTTTGCCAGGGCCCTGGGGGAATTCGGGGCCACGATTATGATTGCGGGCAATATTCCCGGCAGGACGCAGACCATGTCCGTGGCAGTGTATACGGCGATGCAGAGCGGAAACAGGGAGCTTGCCTTTCGCTGGGTGGCTGTGATCATGCTCATCTCCTTTGTGTCCATGTTCTTGATGAATTACACTGTGGAGCGGAATCGGCGGAGATTGTGGAGAATGTGGAATAAAAAAGACAGGGGAGGTGCATGACGATGTCCCTGTATGTGGATATAGAGAAAGCCTTCGGCGCATTTCATTTGAAAGTCGCCTTTGAGACCGCGGACGAGGTCTTTGCCATTTTGGGGGCCTCAGGATGTGGCAAGAGCCTGACATTAAAGTGCATCGCAGGAATCGAGCGGCCGGACAGAGGCGTGATCAGGCTGGACGGAAGGACTCTCTTTGATTCGGAAAAACGCATTGATATACCTGCGAGAAAACGGAAAATCGGCTATTTATTTCAGGATTATGCCTTGTTTCCCAATATGACCGTGTTTGAAAATATCCTGTGCGGAGCGGGGGACAAGGAGTTGGCCCGGGAACTGGCGGCGCGCTTTTATCTGGAGGGAAAGGAGCAGCTTTATCCGGCACAGCTCTCCGGCGGACAGAAGCAGCGGGTGGCGCTAGCCAGGATGCTGGCGGCAAAGCCGGATTATCTGTTGCTGGACGAACCGTTCTCGGCTCTGGATAATTATTTGAAGTCCAAGCTGGAGCGGGAACTGATGGAGGTTTTGGACGATTACGGGAGACGGGTGCTGTTTGTCTCTCATGACAGAAACGAGGTCTATCGCCTGACGGACCGCATTGCGGTCATGGAAAACGGCGAGGTGGCGGATATAAGGCCCAAGCGGGAGCTCTTTGAGGCGCCCCGCACACTGGCGGCCACGCTGCTCACCGGCTGTAAGAATGTGACCAGGCTGGAGCACAGGGAGGATGGCCTGTACGCGCTGGATTGGGGGATTTATCTTCGGCCGGCGGGCACGGACGGGCTGTCAGGGGCTGCGTATCAGTATGCAGCCGTGCGGGCGCATTATTTTGAGGCCGTGACTGAGACATCGGAGATGCCAGAGACGCTGGAGCCACCGGAAATGTCGAATATGCTTATGTGTGAGATTTTGAGAGAGATTGAAGACACTTTTTCTATGGTGGTGCTCTTTCGGAATCGGTATGGGGAGCAGACAGGGGATTATTCGATTCTTACCGCCGAGTTTTCCAAGGAAGAGTGGGCCGGGATTCGGGTGCGCACCGTTCTTCAGAACAGGCCGCTGTGGCTGCGCATTCCCGAGCAGAAAATTATTTTGATGGAGAGATAGACAAGTCAATGCAGGATCATTTCGGAAGACGCATCGATTATTTGCGGATATCGGTGACGGACAAATGTAATTTGAGATGTAAATATTGTATGCCGCCCGGTGGTGTGGAGCTGATTCCTCACGAGGAAGTATTGTCTCTGGAGGAATTGGCCCGGGTGACGGGCATCATGGCGGGGCTCGGCATCCGAAACGTCCGCTTTACCGGTGGAGAGCCGTTGGTGCGCAAGAATCTGGTGCGTCTTATCGAGGCAGTTCATGAGATGGAGGGCATACAGGAGATCGCACTCACCACCAACGGCGTGCTTTTGGAGGAGCAGCTTCCCGCGCTTTTGCAGGCAGGGCTCACGGCGGTAAATATCAGTCTGGACACAATAAATCCACGGATATTTCAGGAGATTACCGGAGTGGATGCCTGTGAGAAGGTGCTGTCTGCAATCGAAAAGAGCGCTGCATCCGGCATCCGCACAAAAATAAACTGCGTACCCTGCAGGGAGTGGAACGAAGGAGAGCTTGCGGAAGTGGCGGGACTTGCCAGACAGTTGCCTGTGGATGTGCGCTTTATTGAACTGATGCCCGTGGGCTGCGGCAGGCAGTTTCACGGGATTCCGACAGGAGAAGTTTTGGAGAGGCTTGCGGCGCGATACGGAACTGCCCGGCCTCTGGCGGACGGAGTAAAGCGGGGAAACGGTCCTGCACAATACTATGAATTTGATGATTTTATCGGAAAGATAGGCTTCATAAGCCCCATGTCCCACAAATTCTGCGGAGAATGTAACCGCATCCGTCTCACGGCGGAGGGGCGGCTGAAGCTCTGCCTGCAGTATAATACCGGAGTGGAGCTGAAACCGCTTTTGCGGCATGGAGCGTCGGATGAGGAGATTCGCGCGGCTGTTTTGGAGGCTGTGGAGCAAAAACCGATGCACCATGATTTTGAACAGACGGCAGAGGCCGGTTCCGCACAGGATTCGGACAGCCGCAAGATGGTACAGATTGGTGGATAATGTGTAAGTTACACATTGAAGAACGCAAGGGCAGCGTTCTTCTCACAGATTGTGGAAAGGTATGGTTATGAATATGGGAAGAGTAGTTGCAGTATGCATCAGTGAGCAGAAGGGGACCGCCAAAAAGAATGTAGGTTCCGCGAATTTTATAGAGAATTTCGGCCTGGAGGGGGACGCCCATGCAGGAAAATGGCACAGGCAGGTGAGTCTTCTGTCCTTCGATGAGGTGGAGCGCTTCCGGGCCAGAGGGGCGCAGGTGGCGGACGGAGCTTTCGGGGAAAATCTTCTGGTAGAGGGCTTTGATTTCAAGACTTATCCGGTGGGAACTGTTTTTGTCTGCAATGATGTGGTGCTGGAAATCACACAGATTGGCAAAAAGTGTCACTCCGAATGCGAGATTTTTCATCAGGTGGGAGACTGTATCATGCCAAGGGAGGGTGTGTTTGCCAGAGTGCTGCAGGGGGGCATCATCCGTGTGGGGGACGAGCTCAGTCTGGGGACAAAGCCCTATCGATTTACGGCGGGCATCGTCACCGCCAGCGATAAGGGGAGCAGTGGAGAGCGGGAGGACGCCTCAGGCCCGGCCATCCGTGAGCTGATTGAGCCTGCCGGGTATCATGTGCGGAGTCAGCGGATTTTGCCGGATGAGGAGGAGGCGCTGTATCAGGAACTGGTGCGTCTTGCGGACGAGGAGAGGGTGGATGTGGTTTTCACCACCGGAGGTACGGGGCTTTCTCCCCGGGATATCACGCCTGAGGCCACACTGCGCGCGGCAGATAAAAATGTGCCGGGAATTGCTGAGGCCATCCGCGCCTACAGCCTGCAGATTACGCCCAGAGCCATGCTGAGCAGGGCGGTGAGTGTGATGCGGGGGCGGACGTTAATTATCAATCTGCCGGGCAGTCCCAAGGCGGTACGGGAGAGTCTGGAGTATATCCTCCCCACGCTGGAGCACGGACTTGAGATCATGCAGGGGGACGCCGGGGAATGTGCCCGGCAGTGATTGCGGACATCGGCGGATATATGACAGTTTGCAAAACATGGGAGCAGACAGGAGGTTTACGGGACTTTGGAGATTGGGACAGATAATCGGAGTACGGCGGATGGACAGAATTCGACAGACAGCCCGAATACGACAGTAAAGCTTGCGGCGACACTGGTGCGCAGCGGCGATGCGGCAGGAGAAAACGCGGCAGGAGAAACCGTAGAGCGCGAGATATTGCGGGAGCACCATCTGGAGATTGTGGTCAATGAACAGACCATAGCGCGTCTGGTATGTACGGCTGAGGATTTGGAAAATCTGGTTGTAGGTCGCCTGATTACGGAGCAGATTATCTCGGGCGCTGAGGATATCGAGAGACTCTATCTCTGCGAGAGCGGCAATCGGGCCAGAGTGTTTTTGAAAAAAAATGTGAGATTTTGCGCCGTGCAGCCGGAGGAGCCTACCTGCTGTACGGATAATAAGGTGTTGCTGCAGCCTGTGGAGGCTGAGACAAAACAGCTTCAGTCAGTTGTCTGGAAACCGGAGTGGATTTTTGGGCTGGCGGATGCATTCGCTGAGGATTTCAGGCTGCATAAGCGCACCGGTGGTATCCACGGTTGTATGCTGGGCCGGGAGGGCAGAGTGCTCTATCAAACGGAGGATATCGGCAGGCATAATGCCATGGACAAGGCTATCGGTTATGCGGCCCGGACAGGCATTGCGCCCGAGAGCTGTATGCTTTTTACCACGGGGCGGGTGCCCACCGATATGGTGAGAAAGGCCGTGACGGCGGGAATTCCGGTGCTGGTGTCAAAGGCTGTCCCCACCCAGGAGGCGGTGGAGATGGCGCGGGAATACGGTTTGACCCTGATCTGCAGGGCTTGGCCGGACAGCTTTGAGGTTTATGCGGATGGAAGTGCGGAGCATAGCAGGTAACAGAGCAGAGTGAAACGGAAAGTTGGAGAAATTATTACATGAGGATAAGACCATACATAGAGAGTAAAGATTATGAATATATAGAAAAATGGATTGATGATGAAAAAATTCATGCCTTGTGGTGTGCCAATCTTATTCCATATCCTGTTACAAGAGAAAATCTTCATGCTTTCTTGGAGAAAAATGCGATGGAATGGACAGACAGTGCATATGTGGCAACAGAAAACGATGGAAAAATCATAGGTTTTTTCTGCTATTCCGTCAATGTTGACGATAATACGGGTTTTCTCAAATTTGTTATAATTGACCGCAATAAACGGGGAGCAGGCTACGGGAAAGAAATGTTAAAATTGGCTATACAGTATGCTTTTGATATAACGGGTGTAAAATTAGTCCAATTAAACGTATTTGATGAAAACATTGTAGCGAAACATTGCTATGAAAAAATCGGTTTTATTGAAGAAAATATGACAAAGAATATATTCCCATATAAAAATGAATTATGGAGCAGATGTCATATGGTAATTTCAAAGAGATAAATATGATTATCTATCAAATTATGGTAACAGTGTCAGGGCATATAGAAAATAAAAATCTATATGCTCTATTTTTTTCTATAAAATGCGGGACATGAGCGGGAACATTCAGACTAATATCACAAGGTATACACAGATTGTTTACAGCAGAGGATTGACAAAATATGCATATTGTATATAATGGATATATACAATAATGGAGCGGCAGATGGGAGCGCGTATGGATATTATTATCACAAATAATTCGGACAGCCCGATTTATGAACAGATCGAGGAGCAGATTCGAGCAATGATAATAGGCGGAGAATTGAAGGAAGGGGATGCACTTCCCTCCATGAGACTGCTGGCCAAGGAGCTTCGCATCAGTATCATCACGACAAAACGGGCGTATGAGGACTTGGAGCGGGAGGGTTACATTGAGTCCTACACGGGGCGGGGCAGCTTTGTCAAGGCCATCAGTCAGGAGCGCCTGCGGGAGACTCTGGTCTTTGAACTGGAGGAGGCGCTGCAGCTTGCCATTGACAAGGCGAAGCTCGCGAAGATTCCTCTGGAGGAAGTGGAGGAGCGCCTGCGCTTATTGTATACGGAAGAATAATGCAGTGTATGTGTGGAGGCAGTTTATGGGGAATGTAATCGAAGTTTCCGGGCTCGTAAAAAATTATAGTGATTTCAGCCTGGATCATGTCAGCTTTCAGGTGCCTGAGGGCAGTATAACCGGATTTATAGGGCAAAATGGCGCGGGAAAGACCACCAGCATCTCCGCGATTTTGGAGATTATCAAAAGAGACGGCGGCACAGTCAGGGTGTTCGGGCGGGAGCTGGACGGGACGGACTGTGCGTGGAAGGAAGATGTGGGAGTTGTATTCGATGAAATGGGTTTCCATGATTTCATGACGCCGGTTGAAATCAATCGTATGATGAAGTATGTCTACAAAAATTGGTGTGAGGAGGATTTTCGGGCTTATCTGAAAAAATTCGGCCTGCCCGGCAGGAAAAGATGCGGCAAGTTTTCACGGGGTATGCGGATGAAGCTGCAGATTGCAGTGGCGATGTCCCATAAGGCCCGCTTATTGATTATGGATGAGCCGACCAGCGGCCTCGACCCCATTGTGCGAAACGAAATTCTGCAGATTTTTCAGGAGTTTGTGTTGGAAGAGAATCACACCATCTTTTTGTCCAGTCACATTACAGGTGATTTGGAACGTATTGCGGATGAAGTGGTTTTTATTGACCATGGACGCATTGTCCTCGCAGGAAATAAGGATGAGATTCTGGAGCGGCATGGTCTGCTGAAATGTAAAAAGGCGGATGCAGCCGGTATCGAAGCGACGGATATTGTATCTGTCAGGAATTCTGCCTTCGGAAAAGAAATTCTGGTGCGGGACAGGGCGGAATGTCTTAAAAAATATAGGGATTGTGTGATGGAACAGCCTTCTCTGGAGGATATCATGATTTTCTATGTAAACGCGGCAGGCATCCCACAGACGGGAGGCGCGGTATGAAGGGGCTTATTCTGAAAGATTTTTATTGCCTTCGTGTCTCGGTGAAAACAGTGATATGCGCGAGCGCGTTCTCCTTTTTCCTGTGTATCATGTGTATTCTGAGCATACAATACGGAAATCTCGCAAAATTGCCGGAAGAGATTGCTAAGGAGGGAGTGGATATGGCTGATGCGGGAGTGCTGTGGAGAATGCTGCTGTCAGTGTTCATTTTTCTTCCCACGTCTCTGGCCGGATACGGAATCCAGTGTTTTCAGGAGGATAAGAGGGCCGGCTTTGGGAAGGTCGAAGCTTCTCTGCCCTTGTCCGCGGCAGTAATTGTTACAGCCAGATTTGGCAGCATATTGCTGTTTGGCGGCGTCACGTTTGGCATCTCTGCCTGTCTGGCTCTGGTGAGTGGGATGCTCAGTCCTGATTTTACGGTGGCGGAGCTGCTTGGTTTCAATATTACGTTGGCGGGGGTTCTTTTTGCCACGAATGCAGTCACAGCTTTTGTGATGTATGTTGTGGACAGCAAATGGGTGGAGATGCTTTTGGCGCTGCCGGTTTTTGCTGCCGTTTTCGTAATGAATTTCTGTGTTGTAAGAAGCGAGGAGGGCATGGAGACCCTGATTTTCGAGGATATTATCCGATTCGTGGAATCAAAATCCCGGCTGGTCGCAGTCCTGGGAATTGGTGTGGCGGTCTGCGCTTATATAGGAAGTGTTTTGGTTGTCAGAAGGAAGAGAGGGACCAGATAATGGCAGCTTTTTTATACAAAGAATTTCTTGCCATCCGCGGCAGATGGATAGTGGGCGCCCTTCTGGTCTTCACTATATTTCTGGGGGCTGCCACGGCCGGTATATCGGATAATGAATGGATTATGATTCTGCATGTTCTGGTATCTAATCTGGGTATGTGCGGTATGCTGGCAATTTCCATGGGACTTTTTTATCAGGTGGCGGGGAGTGAAAGCGTATGGAAACAGAAGGCCTGGCTGCATGCCCTGCCTGTGTCCAGAAAAACTTATATTGCCAGCAAATATTGGTTTATATTGATTTTGTTTTATGTGATGTATTCCTGTACGTTATTTTGGTATTCCATGGTGGCTTCCAAACCGATGCCGCTGAATATGGAGGCACAGGTGGAGGGGTTATATTCCCTTATGCAGTCTCTGATGTTTATCTGTATTGCCATAGCAGCGCTGGAATTCCCTTTTGCTTTGTTGTTTGGCAGACAAAAGGCGGAACTGGTTAAATCCGGTATTGTCATCTGTCTGGGGCTGGCTTTTGTGACATGGTTCTTCTTTGGCGACCTTTCGGTGTTTGATAAGCTGGGAGATTTAATGGCCTATATAGACAGGCATCCTGTGATGATGATGACGGTTAATTTTATTTCCAATGTGGTGGGACTTGTAGTCTATTATCTTTCTTATTGTATCACGGTTTGCTGTTATGAGAAGGAGGTGGGGTATGGAGACGAATAAGGAGAAGCGGAAGAAATTATATAAATCTCTGGCGGTTTTTCTGTTTTTTGCATTTGTGCTGGTCTATGTTCCGACGCTTGCGTTTGTGGCGAAGAAAGTGCCTTATATGCTGGATGTCACGCTGTCGGACGGCACGGTGGAAAGCAGGATAAATCCAGCTGTGAATTTTCTTTTGACATTTTCCATGCTCTGTCCTGCTATAGCCATGCTGCTGGCAAGATTAATCTGCAAGGAGGGCTATGCGTTCCATGGAGAGGGCTCCATGATGCTGGGCATGGTGTTTCGGGATAAAAAATGGATATGGTATCTGGCGGCGCTGATTCTTCCGAGCATCTATACGGAGGCGGCAACGGGAACCATTCTTCTCATGCATCCCGAATGTTTTGACTCAGCGCAGGTGCAGAAACTGGGACTCACGCCGCTGTTTCTTGTGTGTTATCCGTTTATGGGGATGCTCGGCTCGGCGGTAGCTTCCGTGGGAGCCCTGGGTGAGGAAGCAGGGTGGCGGGGATATATGATGCCCCGGCTGGAGAAGCTTTTTGGAACCGCAGGCGCCGTTATCATCGGCGGTATTATCTGGGGAGCGTGGCATTATCCGGATATTCTTCTGGGTCATTGCTTCGGGCATGATTATCTGCTTGAACCGTGGTCGGGCTTTGCAGTTTTTACGCTCTTTACCATAGCTGCCAACGCGTTCTGTCATATGATTGTGAAGAAAACCGGTTCCATCTGGCCGGCGGTATTTTTCCATGCCGCCAACAATGGTGTGTGCTCCGTGGCACAGCTTTATCTTGCCATGGACAGGGTGCAGGGAATTTTGCCCGGCAATCTGAAGCTGTGCGGAGCACTTCTGCAGATGGCGTATATGTCTATTCTTCTGTTATTAATGTCTTATGTGGACAGGCGGACGAATTCTATAATTGATTCTACAACTTAAATTTATTTATCTCCGCGTCGAGTCGTCCTACAATCTGTTTATTGACATCTGCCTTGCTGCCGATATCTTTGACGCTCTCGGACAATCCCTCGGACATTTCGGCCACAGTGACGATACCCTTTGTGCTTTCCTCGACGGCAATGCTGATGCTTGCCATGGTTTCTTTTATGCCGTCTATGGTCTGTTTGAGAGTTTCCGAATCGTCAGCAAAACGCTCCATCACTTCGTGAATCTCTTCGGCATTACTGCTGTAATTATCGCTCATGGTCAATAGCTTGTGATATCCGTCCATTGCGGTGTTTTCCATAAACTCAATCATCTTTTCCGATTCAGCGGCGAGCTCTTCCACTGATGTGATGACATCGCTGCTGACCTGTCTGATTTTTTCAGCAATGGATGCCGAGTCGGAGGCCAGTTTCCCGATTTCATTTGCAACAACGGCAAATCCTCTGCCTGTTTCTCCGGCTCTTGCCGCCTCTATGCTCGCGTTCAGCGCGAGGAGATTGGTCTGCTCTGTAATGTTTATGATATTTTCCGTGAGAATGTTGATTTCCTCTACGGATTTGGCTTTTTCAATCTTTTCGTTTACGGATTCTGCCATTTCACTTGCTTTGGTGCGGGCATTTTTCTGGTCGGCTGCGGCGTCCGAGTGGATTTTCTGTGCCTTTGCGGCTATCTTTTCTGTGGAGGAGTTCCCTTCCTCAGCTTTATTTGAAATATTGTTGATGCGGTCATATGCGTCCACCACCGAGATGTGGATCTGGTTGAGGGAGGCTGCCGATTCTTCCATTGCAGCGCTCATTTCCTCCATGCTGGCTGATATATCCAGTATGTTTTCCCCGGCGCTCGTAAGATTTTCGACAATCTGTTCCGTGGATGTATTCAGGGTACTGGAATCCTGAGAGATGTTAAGCATGATTTTATGAATGTATCCCAGTAATTCATTAACGTTCTCTGCCATCACTTCCATTTCATCGCCGGTTTTCACTGTCAATGTCTGAGTGAGGTCTCCCTCGTTGCAAACCAGCTCGCGGAGCTTCTTATTGACAATTTTAATGCTCTTTGTCACGCTGCCGATCACAAGGGTCAGGATGATCAGTACGACCAGAATGCTGAGCAGGCTCAGAAGCAGGATACCCGCCCGTGTGCTGTCCATTTTCTTAACAATCTCTGATGCGTCGAAATCGCTTCCCAGTATGGCGATAATCTGATTTTCGGAATTTCTGATGGGCACATAGGCGGTAATCAGTTTTCCGTCCTCTGTATAATCGATATATTCCTGCACATATTCTTCCCCGCGAAGAACCGGTTCCAGTTCGGCATAGGACGTCTCAAACCTGGCGCCGATTGCGTTCCGGTTGTCGGTCTCATCAGTATCTACACCGTAATATACGGACTGTCCGTCTGTTTTCAATGTGTACAGATAGGCCATGCCGCAGTTTTGTTTTATATCGCGCAGCTGACTCAGCAGGTCTTGATAGACAACCGTATCTTCATCGCCAGCCTCCAGCTGTTCCAGTGTGTCGCCGTCAATCTGAAGAACTGCCATCCTTGCCGCGATGCGGGCCTGTTCGACACCCATGTAGACCATGTCGTCCTTCATCTGTTTGAGGAAGCTATAGCTTAAAAGACCGATGGTACATATGATTAATACATTTGTGACAATCATTATCTTTAGTTTGATGCTCAGTCCTCTAATTTTCATATTCTTCGCCTCTTTCTTTTTAGACCGGATATTAAATCCTTATAGATTCACTTTATCACAATAAAGTAAAAAGGACAAGCTCTGCATCATAAATAATTAAAGAGGTGTAACAGAATGAAACCATAAATTTATAAGAAGATGTTTTAGAGATTTTTATTGTTTTTGATCTGCACTTATAGTATGATAAAATATGACAGAAACAGAGCCTTTGAGCTGCTGTGAAAGTAGTTTTTTCGGATTTCCTGTTGATAGGGAGGGTTTCATGTACAAAGAGAGAGTATTGCAAAAAAACGAAATGAACGAAAAAACCACGAAGTTTCTTGATAAGTTCGTGAAGCGTGTGAAGGCAAATCCGCCGGGAGTATGTCCCATTGCGGTGCAGCTGGCATTTCTTCAGAGCTCAAGAAGCCAGACTTGTGGTAAGTGCGTTCCCTGCCGGGACGGACTGGAGCAGGTGGAGCATATGATGCGCCGGATTCTGGAGGGCGAGGCCGACATGGAGACTTTTGACAACATGGTCGAGCTTGCGAAGATGATCCAGGATTCCGCGGACTGCGCCATCGGTTATGAGGCAGCCAATATCGTGCTGCAGAGTGTGGAGTTGTTCCACGACGAATATATGAGTCATATTCGGGATCACAGATGTCAGAGCGATATCGGCCAGAAGGTGCCCTGTATTTCTTATTGTCCGGCAAATGTGGACATTCCCGGGTATATCGCCCTGATTGGCGAGCACCGCTATGCGGACGCCATCAATTTAATCAGGCACGACAATCCTTTTCCCACGGCATGCGCGTTTATCTGCGAGCATCCCTGTGAGGAGAAGTGCAGAAGAGATTTGATAGACAGCCCTGTGAATATCAGAGGGCTTAAGAAGTTTGCTGTGGATCAGATTGCGGCGGACAAGGTGCAGGTGCCTGAGTGTAATGTGGCCACCGGCAAGAAGGTCGCTGTGGTGGGCGGAGGTCCCTCCGGGCTGACTGCCGCATATTTTCTGTCTCTGATGGGACACAAGGTGGTGGTATTCGAGGAGCGGGAGGCTCTGGGCGGCATGCTTCGCTACGGCATCCCCAATTACAGACTGCCCAAGGACCGTCTGGACGAGGATATCAACGCAGTGCTTTCCACCGGCAACATTGAGGTGCGCCTGAACACTGCTGTGGGCAGGGACGTCACCATGGAAGCGCTGCTGGAGGAGTATCATGCGGTTTATATTGCCATCGGCGCTCAGGTGGGAAAATCCGTGAAGGTGGAGGGCGTCGAAAGCAATGGCGTTTACTCCGCAGTAGATATGCTGGGTGAGATCGGAAGAGGCAATATTCCCGACTACACCGGCAAGCGAGTTGTGGTTGTGGGCGGCGGCAACGTGGCCATGGACTGTGCCCGTTCCGCTATCCGGTGTAAGGCGAAAGAGGTCACCGTCATCTACCGCAGAAGGCAGATTGACATGACGGCGCTGCCCTCTGAGATTCAGGGTGCGATTGAGGAAGGTGTGGAGCTTTTGACATTGAATGCGCCTGTCGGCATCAAGGCTGACGAGGCGGGCAATGTATGTGCGTTTGTGGCGCAGCCGCAGATGATTCATCTGTATGACAAGCAGGGCAAGCCTTCTGCAGTCAAGGCCAACAAGGAAGAGATAGAGATTCCCTGTGAGATCGTGCTCATGGCAATCGGGCAGGATATTGTATCGGAGCCGTTTGAGAAATATGGTGTGAATCCCCGGAGGAAGACCTTCGAGACGGAGGCCACGACCCGCGTGAAGGGATATGAGAAGATTTTTGCGGGCGGCGACTGCGTATTTGGACCGGCCACAGTAATCAAGGCTATTGCTGCCGGAAAGATTGCGGCTCTCAATATCGATGAGTATCTGGGCTATCATCACAAATATCTGGATGATATCGACATACCTGAGCCCAGGGAAAATGACAGAAACCATTACGGCCGGGTGCATCTGACCGATCGTTCGGCCCGTGAGCGGAAGACGAATTTTGAGCCTATTGAAAACGGTCTGTCCTATGACGAGGCCATGCAGGAATGCGGAAAGTGCCTGAGATGCGACCACTTTGGCTGTGGAGTAGTAGAAGGAGGATTGCCATGGTAAACATTATAATAGACGGTATTTCGCTTTCCGTTGATGAGTCCCTCACTATTCTGGAGGCGGCGCAGACTGCGGATATCAAGATTCCCACACTGTGCTATCTGAAGGACGTCAATGAGATCGGCGCCTGCAAGATGTGCGTGGTTGAGGTGGAGGGCAGGGATAATCTTGTCACCTCCTGTAATACAAAAGTTAAAGAGGGTATGGTGATTACCACCAAATCCGAGAAAGTGGTAAAGAGCAGAAAGCAGGTGCTGAACCTGATGCTGGCCAACCACGATGTGAGATGCTTCTCCTGCGGCAAGTCCGGCGACTGCCGCCTGCAGGATCTAGCCAATGAATATGAGATTACCAAGTCCTGTTATGAGGGAGTGGCTCCCCGTTTTGAGGCAAAGAAGGAGAATCCTTTCCTGACCTATTACCCTGAGCTGTGCATCAACTGTCAGAGATGTGTCAGCACCTGTAACAAGGTGGTGGGGAACGGTACGCTGCACAATGGAAAAATCGGCACCAGAACCCTGATCGACGCTCCTTTCGGGCCGGATTGGAAGGTTACGGACTGTGAATCCTGCGGTAACTGTGCAAAGGCCTGCCCTACCGGCGCCCTGATTGCGAAGAATCGCAAAAAATATCAGGTAGGTAAGGTGAACAAGGTGCTTACCACCTGCCCGCACTGTGCTACAGGCTGCCAGTACTATCTGGTGGTAAAGGATAATGAGATTGTGGATGTGGAGCCTGCTAACGGCCCTTCCAACAAAAATCTCCTCTGTGTAAAGGGAAGATTCGGTTCCTTTAATTTTGTACATTCACCGGAGCGGTTGAAGTATCCGCTCATCAAGAACCATGAGACCGGAGAGTTCGAGCGTGCAACATGGGATGAGGCCCTGGATTTGATCGCTTCGAAGTTTACCGAAATCAAGAAACAGTACGGCTCTGATTCGCTGGCAGGATTTGCCTGCTCACGTTCTCCTAACGAGGACTGCTACATGCTGCAGAAGATGGTGCGCTGTGCGTTTGGCACCAACAATGTGGACAACTGCGCGAGAGTGTGTCACTCCGCAACTGTGGCAGGACTGGCCATGACCCTCGGCTCCGGCGCAATGACCAATCCCATCGCCGATATCACGGAAGATGTGGATGTCATCATGCTGGTGGGCTCAAACCCTGAGGAGGCGCATCCTGTCATCGGTATGCAGATTCGTCAGGCGGTCGAGAGAGGCACCAGACTCATTGTGGTGGATCCCAGAGATATCGGTCTCTCCAAGAGCGCGGACATTCATTTGAAATTAAAGCCCGGCACCAATGTGGCTTTTGCAAACGGTATGATGAACGTCATCATCAGCGAAGGTCTGGCTGACGAGGAGTTTATCCGCACCAGAACAGAGGGCTTTGAGGAACTGCGGGAGATTGTGAAGGATTACACGCCCGAGAAGGTTGCGGAAATCTGTCATATCGATCCGGATCATCTGCGGGAGGCGGCTCTCATGTACGCCAAGGCGCAGAAGGCTCCCATCATCTACTGTCTGGGCGTTACGGAGCATTCCACCGGCACGGAGGGCGTTATGTCCATGTCCAATATGGCAATGCTGGTAGGAAAGCTTGGAAAGTCCGGCTGCGGCGTAAATCCGCTGCGCGGGCAGAATAATGTGCAGGGTGCCTGTGATATGGGTGCGATGCCCGGAGATTTCCCGGGCTATCAGAAGGTGACAAATCCCGAGGTGGTGGCCAAATTTGAGCGGGCATGGGGCGTGAAGCTCTCCAACAAGCCCGGCATGCATGCAACGGATGTATTCGGAGCAGCCATCCGAAAGGAAATCAGAGGACTCTTTATCTTCGGTGAGGATCCTGTCGTCACCGACGCGGACCAGAACCATATCAGAAAAGCGCTGGAGAGTCTGGATTTCTTTGTACTGTCCGATCTGTTCATGACGGAGACCGCACAGTATGCCGATGTGATTCTGCCCGGCACCAGCTATGCGGAGAAGGAGGGAACCTTCAGCAATACCGAGAGAAGAGTACAGAGAGTGCGCAAGGCCGTACAGCTCGAGGGCGAGATGCGTCTGGACACAGATATCTTTATTGATTTGATGAACCGCATGGGTTATCAGCAGCCTCAGCTTACTTCCGAGGAGATCATGGATGAGATTGCATCCGTCACTCCGATTTTCGGCGGTATCAGCCACAGACGGCTGGACAAGAAAGGTTCGCTGCAGTGGCCCTGCCCGGATAAGAATCATCCCGGCACGCCGATTCTTCATGTGGGTAAATTCTCCAGAGGCCTGGGGTGGTTTTATCCCGCTGAGTATACGCCCAGCGCGGAGCTGCCTGACGAGGAGTATCCGTTCATCATGATGACGGGACGTATTCTGTATCATTACAATACCAGAGCCATGACGGGCAAGACACCCGGACTGATGGAGAGAGAGGGACATTCCTTTATCGAGATCAACACCGAGGATGCGGCGAGACTGGGTATCGAAAACGGCGAGAAGGTAAAGGTTTCCTCTAGACGAGGAAGCATTGTCTCCACTGCGAGAGTAGGAGAGAAGGTATCTCCCGGCGAGACATGGATGCCCTTCCACTTCCCTGACGGAAACGCCAATGTGCTCACCAACGCGGCGCTGGACAAATATGCCAGAATCCCGGAGTACAAGGTATGCGCAATCCGGGTGGAGAAAGCGGAGCAGGCATAATAGATATTATAGTATAAAAAATAAAGCGGAATAAAAAATAAGGAGAAGAAGACAGATGCGTTTTTTTATTGATACTGCCAAGGTAGAGGATATCAAAAAGGCCAACGACATGGGCGTTATCTGCGGCGTTACCACTAATCCTTCCCTGATTGCCAAGGAGGGCAGAGTTTTTAAGGAGGTTATCGCAGAGATTGCCTCTATCGTTGACGGCCCCATCAGCGGCGAGGTGAAAGCAACTACCGTGGATGCGGAGGGTATGATTGCGGAAGGCCGTGAGATTGCCGCAATCCATCCCAATATGGTGGTAAAAATTCCCATGACTGCAGAAGGGCTGAAGGCTTGCAAGGTGCTCTCGGCAGAAGGAATCAAGACCAATGTGACCCTTATCTTCTCCGCAAATCAGGCACTGCTGGCAGCCCGCGCGGGCGCGACTTATGTGTCTCCCTTCCTGGGCAGGCTGGATGATATCAGCCAGAGAGGCGTGGATTTGATACGCGAGATTTCCGATATTTTTGCAGTGACGGATTTAGATACCCAGATTATTGCTGCCAGCGTGCGCAATCCCATCCATGTGACGGACTGCGCGCTGGCCGGCGCAGATATCGCGACGGTGCCCTATGCGGTTATCGAGCAGATGATTAAGCATCCTCTGACGGATGCCGGCATCGCCAAATTCCAGGCTGACTACAGAGCCGTTTTCGGCGAGTAGAGCACTCAGCCCGGATATGTATTTTCCCTGAAAAGCAAAGCAGGCAGGTCTGCGTCTGCAAATCTGCCTGCTCTGTACTCAGCGGGGAGCCCTTTATTTCATGCTCTCTTCCTGCTTCTTAATCATACGACGAACCATCTCACCGCCGATGGAACCGGCCTCCTTGGAAGTCAGGTCACCGTTGTAGCCATCCTTCAGGTTTACGCCCAACTCAGATGCAACCTCAGTCTTGAAACGATCCATAGCTGCCTTTGCTTCAGGCACTTCTACTCTATTGCTTCTGCTTGCCATTTGTGTTTCACCTCCAAATACATTTTTGTTTTTTTGTTCTTTTTTTTCTTCTCTATTTTCAAGATAGGCCATGATAACTCATCGCTTATCTTGGTCTTAGTATGAGCGGCAAAAAATTTTTTATGAGAAAAAAATGTTGGTAACTTTTTCTTGTTTTTTCCGGTTTTCTTGTCACTGAGAACAATCTGTGTTATGCTTGAGAAGCGTTGATATAGCGGCTGACGGCCGGACAGAGAGGAGATTTG
The DNA here is from genome assembly GCA_029055435.1 of Acetatifactor sp. Classification (GTDB taxonomy): domain Bacteria; phylum Bacillota; class Clostridia; order Lachnospirales; family Lachnospiraceae; genus Acetatifactor. The sequence goes on along the minus strand of JAIDDH010000049.1, from coordinate 29,738 downwards.
ATTATGGCAGAGTATATTCCACACCCTGTTGATCTGACAGGAATTCATTTTGATAAATGTATTGCGGAGGATATTGAGAGGATTGCTCAAGATATACATGATACCTGGGCACAGCAGAGAATGCTTCAGGGCTGGAGATATGGCGAGCAATATGACAGTGTGCAAAAAAAACATCCATGCATGAAGGAATATGAAGATTTGCCGGAAGTGGAAAAAGATATGGATCGCGCAACGGTTGAACAGACTATCAAAATGTTGATCTGGATGGGATATTCAATCGAGAAAAGAGGATAACTATGAAGGTGAGAATTGCTTTGGCTGGAGACTTGCCGGTTGACCAGCAGATGTTTGGCAAAATAGATTTACTGCTCGGGCAGCTCAGTGGTTATCTGTGTAAGGATGACGCGAATGCGGATATACAGATGATGGTTAGTCCTTCCTACACGGGAAGCGCATGGATGACATGGAATGATGCCCATCAGTTTCCTCTTTGTACCTATTATATGCGGGATGATGAGGATATTACAGAAAAGAGTGTGCAGACGCTCAGAGTCGATACGCCGCTGCGCAATCTGCTGGGCGAGACAATGTGCGACAGAGCAGATGCGCTGCTGATAGTCTGGAATGAGAATGTGGCGGAGCTTCTGGGGGCAACATGGGAAATCATGCGTATCGCCTACGAGAGAAAGGTTCCCTGTATCTGGGTTTCTTCCAAGACACATCAGGTATATTGTCTATGGGAGTCTTATTATAAAAAATACAGTCCTCATTACTTAAGCGTCATGAGCGCTGTCCTGACGGAAGACGGGCTGCAGCCTGCGCCGCCGGATAAGGAAAAAGGACGGATGCTGTCCTTCTGGAAGAAACTCCGGGCAAATTATCTCAGGAAATATAAGGCTGACAGGACGGTTCACTCCAGTGAGGAGGACGAGCTGATGAAGCCGGATTTTGAGATGGAGGAAGAGGTTTCAGGAGGAGAGGCTGTAAGGCAGCTTCTGTTACATAAGTTCCGTCAGTTTGATGAGGCGGCGATTGAATTAAATTCCAGATTTCAGGCAATGATGTATCAGCGGAGTGTTTTGCCCTTTGTGGCAACCATCTTCCTGGCCATCGGTTTTTACACAGAGACGCTGCTCGTAAAACCAATAGCTGCGTTTTTTCCCGGAACCGAGTTGACGCTCACGGTCCTGGCCTCTTTTCTGGCGGGCGCCGGATTCCTGATGCATGGATATCTGAATTTATATGTCTATTTGCTGTCTAAGAGCAAGCGGGTGGAAAGATGGCAGAAGGAGTTTGTAAACAATCGCTATATTGCGGAAATCCTGCGTGTTCTGATACATTTTGCACCTTACGGTGTCGCGCTGAATCTGCGCAAGCTGTGTGCCGGGGAGAGGGAAATCCATATGCGCGTCAGGCATCTTTTGGATGATGTGGAGCCCGGAGAGCAGAATCTGAATCGCAGGAATGTTCTTTATGTTCTACAGCATGTGAAAGAAATGCTGGCAGATCAGATGGCATACCATGAGACATCCGTCGGCAGATATAAAAATATTGTGGATTCCCTCGAAAAATTCGGGCAAATCCTTTTTTACAGCGGTTTATTTCTGGCTGTTGGACGAGAGTGTCTGCAGTTTCTGCTGGCAGTGATTCCCATTATAAGTAATGCCGTGCCTTTTGAAGCTCTGTTTTCCGAGAATTTTTATGCAAAGGTCACTCAGATAGACTGGAGCGGTATGGTGAATATTTTGCGCTCGTTCTTAAATATGCTGGCATTGCTTATTCCTGCATGGGCCGGATATTTCACCACGAAGGTACAGCAGAATAATTTCCGTTACAATCTCGACAACCATCAGCGTATGCTCTCACGGCTTCGCCAGATGCATGAGCGGGTGGAAAACGCCATGAAGCAGGAAGATATTCCCATAGAGGTATTCAATATCATGATAGAGGAACTGGCAGAGCTGATGCTGCTTGAGGACACTATCGGCTGGCAGCAGCAATACAGGAATACTGCAATAAAACCGCTTTGATGGTCATTATATTTTTATTGAATAGTTATCGAGGAGGAATTGTTATGTGTACGGCGGCAACCTATCAGACAAAGGACTTTTATTTCGGGCGGACATTGGATTATGAGTTTTCCTATGGAGAGGAGATCACGGTGACTCCTCGCAATTATCCCTTTCATTTTCGCCATATGGGCAGCATGGGACATCATTACGCTATCATCGGCATGGCGCATGTGGAGGAGGATTATCCTCTATACTATGATGCTGTCAACGAGAAGGGGCTTGCCATGGCCGGGCTGAATTTTGTGGGAAATGCTGATTATAAGGAAGAAATGGCGGGCAGGGACAATGTGGCGGTCTTTGAACTGATTAACTGGATATTGGCGCAGTGCGCTACAGTGAGAGAGACGAGAGCGCTGTTGGAGCGGATGAATCTGGTGGGTACGGTGTTTAATGATAAACTGCCCACGGCACAGCTTCACTGGATCATTGCAGACAGAGAGGAAGCTATTACATTGGAGTCAGTGAGAGAGGGCATTCGGGTCTATGACAATCCGGTGGGTGTACTGACCAACAATCCGCCCTTTGATATGCAGATGTTTCAGCTGAATCAGTATATGAACCTGTCTCCTGCAACGCCTGTCAATCATTTCTCTGACAAGCTGGAGCTGCATGCTTACAGCCGCGGCATGGGCGCGTTGGGGCTGCCGGGAGATCTGTCCTCCACATCCCGTTTTGTCCGCGTTGCTTTCACGAAAATGAATTCTATCTCCGGGGACTCGGAGGAAGAGAGCGTCAGCCAGTTTTTCCATATACTCGGTTCCGTGGATCAGCAGCGGGGCTGCTGCGAGCTGGAGGAAGGGAAATATGAGATTACGATTTATACCTCCTGCTGTAACGCAGACAAGGGTATTTATTATTATACGACCTATGACAATCACCAGATTACGGCGGTGGATATGCACAGAGAGGAACTGGATGGGAGTACGCTTTCACGGTATCCTATGATTCGAGGGGAGCAGATCCGATTCCAGAATCAGGCGGGGTGACATAAGATGGATTTATTTGAATATATGCGGCAGAATAATATGGAAAAGGAATCTCCTCTGGCGGCCAGGATGCGGCCCCGCACTCTGGAGGAAGTGGTGGGACAGGAGCATATTATCGGCGAGGATAAGCTGTTGTACCGTGCCATCAAGGCGGATAAAATCAGTTCGGTCATCTTTTACGGACCGCCCGGGACGGGTAAGACCACTCTGGCCAAAGTGATCGCCAACACCACCAGCGCGGAGTTCACGCAGATTAATGCGACAGTGGCGGGCAAGAAGGACATGGAAGTGGTGGTGGAAAAGGCCCGGGATGTGCAGGGGATGTACGGAAAGCGCACCATCCTGTTCATAGACGAGATTCATCGATTTAACAAGAGCCAGCAGGATTATCTGCTGCCGTTTGTGGAGGACGGCACTGTCATCCTGATTGGGGCTACCACGGAGAATCCCTATTTTGAGGTAAACGGGGCGTTGATTTCTCGCTCCATCATTTTTGAGCTGAAGCCGATTCCGCAGGAGGCGGTGAAGGAGCTTCTGAAAAAGGCTGTGTACGACGAGGAACGGGGAATGGGAAGCTATGGGGCGGTCATCGACGATGCCGCGCTGGATTTCCTGGCAGATATCTCCGGGGGTGATGCCAGACAGGCTCTGAATGCCGTTGAGCTGGGAGTCATGACCACTGGACGGGGCGCTGACGGTAAGATTCACATTACGCTGGATGTGGCGCAGGAATGTATTCAGAAGCGCGCGGTGGGCTACGACAAAAACGGAGATAAGCATTATGACACGATATCTGCCTTCATCAAGAGCATGCGTGGTTCCGACCCGGACGCGGCAGTGTATTATCTGGCGCGGATGCTCTACGCCGGAGAGAGCGTGACTTTTGTGGCAAGACGCATTATGATTTGTGCGGCGGAGGATGTGGGAAATGCGGATCCTCAGGCGCTCATGGTGGCTGTCAACGCGTCTTTGGCAGTAGAGCGCGTCGGGATGCCGGAGGCGCAGATCATTCTGGCCCAGGCGGCGGCCTATGTGGCCTGCGCCCCCAAGTCAAACGCTGCGGTGGAGGCGATTTCGCAGGCCATGCAGGAGGTAGGGCGAAGCGGCAGCCTGCCGGTTCCGCCTCATCTGCAGGATGCGCATTATAAGGGGGCTGCAAAATTGGGACATGGCATCGGTTACAAATATGCTCACGATTATCCGAATAATTATGTGGAACAGCAGTATCTGCCCTATGAGCTGAGCGGCAGAGAATTCTATAAGCCGTCAGGAAACGGATATGAGGTGAAGATTCAGGAACATATGCGCCGTATTCGCCGGGAGGCAAAGGAGCAGCAGGAATAGAATGATCGGATAAAAAGATAGGATAAAATGCAGGAATTAAAATAGTTCCTGCGTCAGATATTGATAGATGGCCTCGCTCTTGGTCTGCCAGTTGTCACAGATGGCGGCGGCAATCTTTTCCGTGGGGACGGAGAGAGTGAGGTCTATTAAGGAGATGTCGCGTTCTTTTGCCACCAGATGGGCTTCATATTCCCCGGAGGTGGATTTATAGTAATGGCTCTGCACGGCCACGTCGTTGCGCAGGGCCATTTCGTGTTCCAGAAAGTAAGCGTCGATATCCTGTTTGATGGATTCGCCGATGCGGTTGTCAAAATAGTGCAGGGTCTGAATGCCCTCCTGGGTGATGACCAGGTGGGTGCGGTTTCCCATGGCCTGAGGGGAGATCATCCCCGCGTCAGTCAGCTCGCCGATGGCCTGCTGCAGCGTCAGGAAATTCGTGTATTCCCTCTCCAGAATAAAATCGCAGATCTGTGCCTTGGTCAGAGGAAAAGTTACCCGGTTCAACATATAGAGTACAATCAATTTGTAGAGTGTCAGAGGATCCTGCAGCATGGCTTCTCCTTTTCGGTTTCTATTTTATTTTCTAATTCATTTCCTATATATTATGATATAAATCGCCTTGAATGGCATTTAGCGTGCGCATCTGTCTGTGCAGCGTGTTTAACACGTTCCTTTTGTCAAGGCTCCAGAGCGGCGCCAGCAGATTCTTCCGGGGGCCATCGCCGGTGAGGCGGTGAATGACGATCTCGGGAGAGAGATTGCGGATACAGGCGATTAAAATATCCAGATAGTCGTCCTGTTCCAGTGGACGCAAAGCAAAAGGGCCGGACAAAGCTGCAGGGTCAGATTGCTGTGCCAGATACAGGGCGCCCAGATCCGTGTCTCTCAGGATGTGCAGAAGCTGGAGCTTCACGCCGAAAGGACGGAATGGGTTCAGATATCGCACGCTCTGCAGCATCATCTCCGAGGTTTCCCCCGGAAGTCCCAGAATCAGATGCACAATCACCGGGATATCAGCTTCGGTCAGCCGTGCAAAGGCCTCCTCAAAGCAGGACAGGGCGTAGCCGCGCCGGATGAAGGCGGCGGTCTGTTCGTGGATGGTCTGCAGGCCCAGCTCTATCCATATGAATTTGTCCGGGTAGAGCTGTCTTAATTCCGTGAGGAGCTGTATAGCCTCATGGGGCAGACAGTCAGGTCTGGTGGCGATGGAGATGCCGCAGACCCACGGGCACGATAACGCCTCTGTATAAATCTGTCTCAGATAGGGCACAGGCGCATAAGTGTTGGTGTAGGCCTGAAAATAGGCTATGAGACAGGCATTTTTGTCCGGAGAAAACTTGGCATGGAGCCGGGCAAGCCCCTCGGAGAGCTGCGCGTCCATGCTTTTTTCCGCGTTGTCTACGGCAAAATCGCCGCTGCCCCCTGCGCTACAGAAGATACAGCCCTGCGTACCCAGCGTCCCGTCCCGGTTGGGGCAGGTCATATGGGCATTCAGGGCTATTTTATAGCATTTACGGGAGAGAGTGTTTTTGCACCAGGCATCCAGGGAATAATAGGGTTTTCCGTGCCATTCGCTCTGTCGCATAATCTGTCCTTATCTCACAATATGGGATTTTACGGCCTGAGCAACCAGCTCAGCCACTCTGGGATCGAAGGCCTCGGGCATGATATTGTCCTCGTTTAAGTCCTCATCGGACACAAGCCCTGCAATGGCGTCTGCGGCGGCCAGTTTCATCTCCTCGGTAATCTGTGTGGCGCGGCCCTCCAGAGCACCCTTGAAAATGCCGGGGAATGCTACCACATTGTTGACCTGATTGGGGAAATCGCTGCGCCCGGTTCCGACCACTCTGGCACCGGCGGCTTTTGCGATATCCGGCATGATTTCGGGCACGGGGTTGGCCATGGCAAAGAGAATGGCGTCCCGATTCATGGAAGAGACCATCTCGGGGCTTACGATGCCGGGAGCCGATACGCCCACAAAAATATCCGCGCCCTTCATGGCGTCGGCAAGGGAACCGGTCTCATTGTTCAGATTCGTGACTTCGGTCATCTTTTTCTGCATCCAGTTCAGACCCTCAGTGTCTTTAGAGACAATGCCCACCTTGTCGCACATGATGACATTGGGGAAACCGTAGGTGAGGAGCAGCTTTGTGATGGCTACGCCCGCGCTGCCCGCGCCGTTTACCACCACCCGGCAGTCTTCCTTTTTCTTGCCGACTACTTTCAGGGCATTGATTATGCCTGCCAGAACCACGATGGCAGTGCCGTGCTGGTCGTCATGGAATACGGGGATGTCCAGCGTGGCTTTCAGCCGCTCTTCGATCTCAAAGCAGCGGGGGGCGCTGATGTCCTCCAGATTGATGCCGCCGAAGCCCGGGGCAAGCCAGGTCACAGCTTTAATGATTTCCTCGGTATCCTGAGTGTCCAGACAGATGGGGACGGCGTTGACGCCTCCGAATTCTTTGAATAAAACAGCTTTGCCCTCCATGACGGGCATGGCAGCGTGGGGACCGATATTGCCCAGTCCCAGCACGGCGCTGCCGTCGGATATCACGGCTACCGTGTTGGCCTTCATGGTATATTTGTAGGCGGCCTCTTTGTCCTGTGCGATGACCTTGCAGGGTTCTGCCACCCCGGGGGTGTAGCAGAGCGATAAATCCTCTCTGGAATTGACGGGCGCTTTGGCTGTCGTCTCCAATTTTCCATTCCACTGTTCATGCAGCAGCAGAGCCTTTTCGTTTGTTGTCATGGGAATACCTCTTTTCTGATCTTTTGATTTTATGGTATGTGTCTCATTATAGACCAGAGGCCGCTTTATTGCAAATGATTCTGCGGATATTTCCAATAAATATTTTTATAAATTTTTTAGCGAATATTTCCATTATTTACGTTTGCTTTCTGTGGATTGTATGCTATAATTAGTAACTAGCGTAAGACGCAAAACATTCAATATAAAAGCATTTTTAAGGCTTTTATACCCGACAGGAGGACAAAAAATGTATTCATTGGACGATGTAAAGCTCGTTGACCCCGAGATTGCGCAGGCCATTGTGGATGAGCAGTCCAGACAGAACAGTCATATCGAGCTGATTGCTTCCGAAAACTGGGTGAGCAAGGCAGTGATGGCTGCCATGGGAAGCCCTCTCACCAACAAATACGCAGAAGGGTATCCCGGAAAGCGTTATTACGGCGGCTGCGACTGCGTGGATGTGGTGGAAAATCTCGCGATTGACAGAGCCAAAGAGCTCTTCGGCTGTGATTATGCAAATGTGCAGCCTCATTCCGGTGCACAGGCCAATATGGCGGTGCAGTTTGCAGTGTGTCAGCCCGGTGACACGATCATGGGCATGAATCTGGATCACGGCGGACATCTGACGCACGGGAGTCCGGTGAATATGTCCGGCAAGTATTTTAATATTGTGCCTTACGGAGTAAATGATCAGGGTTTTATCGATTATGACAAGCTGCGTGAGATTGCCCTGGAGGCGAAGCCGAAGATGATCATCGCAGGCGCCTCCGCGTATGCGCGCACCATCGATTTCAAGAAGTTTCGTGAGGTTGCCGATGAGGTCGGCGCAGTACTTATGGTAGATATGGCACATATCGCAGGTCTGGTGGCAGCGGGTCTGCATCCCAGTCCCATCCCCTATGCCGATGTGGTGACCACCACCACACACAAGACTCTGCGGGGTCCCCGCGGCGGCCTGATTCTCTGTAATAAGGAAGCGGCCGACAGATTCAATTTCAACAAGGCTATCTTCCCCGGCATTCAGGGCGGCCCTCTGATGCATGTGATTGCCGCAAAGGCAGTCTGCTTCAAGGAGGCTCTGAGCGATGAGTTCAAGGCATATCAGAAGGGAATCATCGACAATGCACAGGCTCTGTGCAGCGGCCTTATGAACAGGGGAATCAAGATTGTGTCCGGCGGGACGGACAATCATCTGATGCTGGTGGATCTGACCAATTTCGGTCTCACCGGCAAGGCGGTGGAGAAGCTTCTCGACGCCGCACACATTACCTGCAATAAGAACACCATTCCCAACGATCCTCAGTCTCCTTTTGTGACAAGCGGTGTGCGTCTTGGCACTCCCGCGGTGACCTCGAGAGGTATGAACACGCAGGATATGGACCAGATTGCGGAGGCAATCGCCATGGTGATCAAAGGCGGTGAGGAGAAGGTGCCTGAGGCGAGAGCAATTGTCCAGACTCTGACCGACAAGTATCCTTTGGTATAACTGCATATGATGTAGCTGTAAATTCAAAAGGCAGCTTCAATGTGAAGAGAGCCACATCAGAGCTGCCTTTTGAGATTCAGGGGCGATTGACCAGACCAGTAAACAGCGGAACATTCCCATCGCCTGTGATGACAAAGATGAAGGGGCGGTCGGCAATGAAGTCTGCCTGTTCCTCGGGAGCCATGACTGCTCCGCAGAGAGCCAGTGAAGTAAACGCAGCGGCCTCGCAGCCCTCCTCGTCAATTTTGACTCTTGCGGCGTGGGTGACCTGGGACAGCCAGACAGGGGTTTCGGCATTGAGTATCGCAGAGAAATCAGCCGCACCCGGGTCGAACACATCAGTCACCCCTGATTCCATCAGGTTGTCGGCTAAATCCGTGTCATATGTGACGTCAAATTTGGGTATGGACAGATTGACGGTGACATAACGGGTATCTTTCCACTCGGAGGGATGCATGACCAGAGCGGTCAGGCCGGATTCGGGCTGCAGGAGTTCTTCAACAGAAGAGGTTTCGTCCGGCAGCAGCAGCCACATCTGGCAGCCGCCGCTGAAGGGAAGCGCTATGGCGGTAAAAGAGTCTCCGCGGTAATAATTCATGACTGCATGGCGGTTCATGAATTCACAGGTGATATCTTCCGATTCGGCGTGAAAGATATCTTCCGTGGTGGCCTTTTTGGAGAATTCATCCAGCCAGCGCCCTTTGAAATAGAGGGTGGCGGCCAGGGACAGGACTGTCTCATCGGAAAATGCCTGATTGGAGACCTGCCGGTCCAGAAAACCGCCGGTCTGGTCGCTCAGCCATTCCTGAAACTCCTGATTCAGTTTGTCGGAGCCCATTTGGCCCTGATGGACAGAGGCGTGATAAGAATTGGACAAGGTCTTTACGGTGTCTTTTTTGAGAGAGAGGTCTTTGTCCGCCCACAGAGAAGCGGCGGGCAGGAGCGTGTAGATTTGATCGTCCCGGCAGTTACCGTCCCAGAGCTCGGTCACATAGCTGCGCAGCGGCGTGGTCTCCTTCTCTCCAAGAAGAGACATGAGCTGTGCCTGACTTTCGCCTGCGGTGATTTCAGTGAGCATGGCCAGCGCCATATAGATATTGACAGGGGAGCAGACGCGGTTTTCGCCCTCTGCGTTTCCGAGAAGTGCCGGAATTATATAGGCATAAAAATCTTCAGGAGATTCAATGTCAGGCGATGCCGGGCGCGGTGTGGGCGTATCGTTTTCGACAAAAGGAGCTGTGGACGGCAGGTCTGCGACAGCAGGCAAGGAGGATTCCTTAGAGGGTTCCTCGGCGGAGTTGCCCTCGGGACCGCGGTTTCCACAGCTGGTCAGACTTCCGGCCAGCGCGGAGAAGATAAGGATTGCGGCGATTGCTTTTTGGGATTGTTTGAATAGCTTTTGTTTGAACAGTTTCATGGCATACCTCCAGTTATGAAAAATGTTATATAAATTGCTCTCTTGATTTCATAAGACGACAGGCAGGAGAAAAAGTTCTCTTTTTCAATATCCTGTGTGGCTGGCATATTTGCAGTAAAAGCATGAAATAATAATAGTAAAATGGAAGAGTAAGAACAAGGAATAAACATGAAAATCAATTATTAGGAGGAAAAAGAGATGATGAATGAAAGAGATTTGGACGTATTGAACATTTTGTGGAGAAAGCAGGAGCCCATGATCGTGACAGAGATCGTGAACGAGGGGAATGGTCTCACTCAGAGCACGGTGACTGCCGTGTTGAGAAAGCTGCTTCATGCGGAGATGGTGGAAGTGGCCGGCGTCACCCACAGCGGTAAGGTGCTGAGCAGGCAGTATAGCCCTACCGAGGCTTCCAGAGAGGCTATCATTAATCATATGCTCGATGAATTGAATCGTTTCAATAATATTGTGACACTGGACGATCTGCGGGAGAGACAGAAGAAGCAGAAGTAAAGCATTGCGATTGCTGTTTCAGCGGTGTCGGCAGGAGTGGACAGGGCTGGATTTGCGGCTGGCTTCGGTTGGGTGTTTTCAAGAAAACGCACCAACCTTCGCTAATGCCTGCAAATCCGGCTCTGTCTTTTCCTGCCTCGATACCGGCTGAATGCAGCAGTCACAATGCAGCCTTAACCACGCTGTGGCGGGGCAGTGTATTTGGGGCTTGTATTTCCGAAAGGTTTATGTTAGAATATCTTTCGTCAACAGACAAGTGTCCGCTCAGCGAACACAGAAAGGAATACTATGGGAGAGACAGCCAAGTATTTTGTGGTGCGCCGGAAGGCGATTCCCGAGGTGCTGTTGAAGGTGGTTGAGGCAAAACGTCTTCTGGAGTCGGAGCGGGTTCTGACGGTTCAGGAGGCGGTGGATGCGGTAGGTATCAGCCGCAGCTCCTTTTATAAGTACAAGGATGATATTTTTCAGTTCCACGACAATTCTCAGGGGACAATCCTTACACTGACATTTCAGATGGAGGATGAGCCGGGGCTTTTGTCCGATGTGTTGAAAATTATTGCAGAGTATCAGGCAAATATTCTGACCATTCATCAGAGTATTCCCATCAATGGAATTGCCTCCTTGAGTCTGAGCGTTCAGGTGCTGAAGACCACCGGGGACGTCTCCAAGATGATAGAGCAGATGGAGAACCAGAAGGGTGTCCATCATGTCAAGATATTGGCCCGGGAGTAAGAAAACAGCGCGGGCAAAGGAAATACGATAAAGAACGATAAGGGAGAAGACAGGCATGGTCAATGTAGCGGTATTAGGTTATGGCACCGTGGGAAGCGGTGTGGTGGAGGTCATCGGGAAAAATAAGGATATGGTGAACAAGAAGTCCGGGCAGGAACTGAATGTAAAGTATATTCTGGATTTGCGGGATTTTCCCGGAGACCCATATGCGGATAGAGTGGTTCACGATTTTGAGCAGATCGTGAATGACGATGAGGTGGCGATTGTCTGCGAGACCATGGGCGGCGTGGGTGCTGCTTATCAGTTTACCAAGGCTGCGCTGGAGCGGGGCAAGAGCGTGTGTACCTCCAATAAGGAGCTGGTGGCAAAGCATGGTCCCGAGCTTCTGCAGATTGCCCATGCAAACAACTGCAATTATCTCTTTGAAGCCAGTGTGGGCGGCGGAATTCCCATCATCCGCCCGTTAAATTATTCCCTGACAGCGGAGCGCATCGAGGCGATCACCGGAATTTTGAACGGCACCACCAACTACATCCTCACCAAGATGGAGCGCGAAGGTGCGGATTTTGCTGATGTGTTGAAGGAAGCCCAGGAGAAGGGCTATGCGGAGCGCAATCCCGAGGCGGACGTGGAAGGTCATGACGCCTGCCGTAAAATCGCGATTCTGTCCTCTCTGATGATGGGCATGAATGTGGACTCCGAGAAGATTTACACAGAGGGTATTACTCGGGTGAGCGCGGATGATTTCGTCTATGCCAGAGCCGCGGGCAAGACCATCAAGCTCCTGGCAAAGAGCACGGCTCAGGGAGAGGATAAAGTGATGGCCATGGTTGCTCCCTTTATGGTGGACAAGGATAATCCCCTTGCAATGGTGAACGATGTGTTCAACGCGGTGCTTGTCACCGGCAATATGCTGGGAGATTCCATGTATTACGGGCGCGGCGCGGGCAAGCTTCCCACCGCCAGCGCAGTGGTGTCCGACGTGGTGGACTGCGCAAGACATCTGGGCAAGATCATCATGTGTTTCTGGGAGGAGAAGGAGGCAGGAATTGCGGATATATCCGATCAGGAGAACCGCTATTTTGTGAGAGTGAAGGCATCCGCTCAGGCGGCGGCAGAGGCGGCCTTTGCAGGCTGTGAGACGCTCAGCGTACCCGGGCGCACAGAGGACTTCGCCCTTTTCACGAAGCCCATGAAGGAGAAGGATTTTGCGGCAAAGTGCGAGGCACTGGGCAGTGACGTGGAAAGCCATATCCGCTTATATTAAAACAGGAAGAGATTTGAGGAGTAAGAATTATGTCTAAGGTAGTGAAATTTGGAGGAAGCTCTCTGGCGAGCGCAGAGCAGTTTCAGAAGGTAGGAAAAATCATTCGCGCGGACAAGGAGAGACGATATGTGGTTCCCTCTGCTCCGGGAAAGCGTTTTTCGAACGACACTAAGGTGACGGATATGTTGTACGGCTGCTATGCTCTGGCAGAAAGCGGCAAGAAGTTTTCCGGGGAGCTTAAGGAAATCAAGGCCCGCTATGAGGAGATCATTCAGGGGCTGCAGCTGGATTTGAATCTGGATGAGGAATTCAAGACGATTGAGAAAAACTTTAAAGATAAGGCCGGTTCCAATTATGCGGCGTCCCGGGGCGAGTATCTGAACGGAATTATCATGGCAAATTATCTGGGCTATGAGTTTATCGATGCGGCTACGGTGATTTTCTTTGACGAGAATGGCGATTTCGATGCGGAAAAGACCAACGAGGTGCTCTCGGCAAGGCTTGCCGAGTGCAAAAAGGCCGTTGTGCCCGGATTTTACGGCGCGCAGCCGGACGGCACCGTGAAGACCTTCTCCAGAGGCGGCTCTGATGTCACCGGTTCCATTGTGGCCAAGGCCGTAAAGGCGGATGTGTATGAAAACTGGACCGATGTGTCCGGCTTTATGACCGCGGACCCCAGAATCATAGATTCCCCGGCGCGCATCGATGTCATCACCTATAGAGAGCTGCGGGAGCTCTCCTACATGGGGGCAAGCGTGCTGCATGAGGACGCTATTTTCCCCGTCCGTCAGGAGAGTATTCCCATTAATATCCGAAATACCAATGATCCCGACGACGGAGGTACCTGGATTGTGGGAAGTACCTGTCAGAAGTCGAAGTATGTCATCACCGGCATCGCGGGTAAGAAGGGCTTCTGTTCCATCAATATTGAGAAAGATATGATGAACGCGGAGATCGGTTTCGGCAGAAAGGTGCTGCAGGCCTTTGAGGACAATGGCATCTCCTTCGAGCATGTCCCCTCCGGCATCGACACCATGACCGTGTTTGTTCATCAGGATGAATTCATGCATAAAGAACAGCAGGTGGTGGCGGGCATTCACAGACTCGCTCATCCCGACACCATCGAGATCGAGTCCGACATCGCGCTGATTGCGGTTGTGGGACGCGGCATGAAATCCATGCGCGGTACGGCGGGTAGAATCTTTGCTGCGCTGGCGCATAATCACATCAATGTCAAGATGATCGACCAGGGATCTTCTGAGCAGAATATCATCATCGGCGTGTCCGACGAGGATTTTGAGACGGCCATCAGAGCGATTTACGATATTTTTGTGGTGACGAAGCTGTAGTAAATATAGAAGTAAGAGGGACGGCGTGATTTGGTTAAGAATACGCCGTCCTATTTTTATATTTGCCAAACATGTAGTTTAATGTTAAAAGTGGGAAATATTCAGTTTAAATTCTTTGTGACAGTTCAGCAGTGCCTGCGCCAGTGAGGATGAAGCGCTTGACTGATACAAGGCAGGAGCGATATACTGTTAATGAGTGAAGGGTCAGAGTGGGACAGATGGAAGAGAGAAGAATAGAAGGCTTGTGGGACTGCGCATATTGCGGGCAGAAAGGGATCAGGGCAAGATTTGATGCCTGTACGTCGTGCGGCAAGTCCCGGGGGATTGAAAATATTTTTTATCTGCCGGAAGATTTGGACGCGGCGGTTTTGACGCAGGAGGAAAAGGCCAAAACCACAAATGCGCCGGATTGGCTGTGCGAGTATTGCGGTTCCTATAACCGTGCGGATGTCTCCTGTTGTGTCAAATGCGGCGGGGACAGAGCTGTGTCAAAGTCCGATTACGGGATGCTTCACAAGCTGACCGGCAAGTTATTTGGCAGAAAGGACTGACCGGCGAGGAGAGAGAATACAATTATGGCAATACAGATTATCGCAGATTTATATGACTGCTCGGAGATTATCGACGACACGGAAGCGGTGCGGGAGGCTGCGTGTAAAGCGATTGAATACGTGGGCGCACATATTGTGGAAGAATGTATTCATAAATTTGAACCGATTGGAATCACTTATTTTGCCATCATTTCCACTTCCCACTTTTCGATACATACATGGCCGGAATACCATTATGCGGCAATCGATATTTTTTCCTGTAAGGATGAGGTGGCGGATGGAATCGCGCAGGTGCTGAAGGATTTGTTCGGCTCGGGGCGCATCCGGATTCAGACCATACAACGCGATATCAAGGAATAAATAAGGAGGCGGAATATGTTTTATCGGGTGGGCACGCTGCTCAATATAAACGGTTTGTCGGGAAAGGTAATCGGGTACATTGAGTATGTAAATCCGCAGGATTCCAACAAACCATGGACGGAGTACCGTCTGAAAACGGCAAAAGGAGAATGTTGGCTTTCCTGTGATGAGGTTTACGACGAATATTCCATTTCCTGGCCTGCGAACAATGTCAGGGGACGGATCGGCCCGGAATGGCATAAGGTGGACGAGGGAACCCAGGTGGTCCGCTCCGCAGGTGGAGACGTGGATGTGGATCCGGGGGAGAGAGCTTCCTTTGTGGAATATGAGGATGCATCGGAGGATCTCACTCTTTCCGTCGAGGTCTGGAGTGACGGAACCGAATTTTCCACGGGAAAGTATATTGAAAAAAGCGATATTGTGGAGACCGGATACGAAAAGCCGAGAAAAAGAATAAATCTGGCGGTTGCGTGGGTGATCTTTGCCTTTGTTTTTCCACCCTTATGGATTATGGGAAACACCTTTTTTGCAAGTCTGAACGCACATAAGAGCATTGACAAATATGTAAAGGAATCTGGGAAATATGCGTATGAAACTTCCCTGTCCGGCAATCAGAATCAGAAGGCGACGGTATATGCCTATCAAGTGTCGGCGACAACGGATGAGGTCGCCATGGATATCATCCAGGGCATTGAGGGAGATACCGAATCGGTGACCCAGAAGGATGACACGGCGGATGAAGAGATTGCCATTTTGACCAAGAAAGAATACTGCCTTGTATATCATCCGGAAAATGATGAAGAGAAAGTATACGTTCAGGTGTCGAACAGAAAGTACAATTACACGTCGGACAATGCCCCTTACCGAAGCTCAAGCGCTGGTACGACATGGTACCGAAGCCACTATTACAGCTCGGGATACTCCTCGGATTCCTCTTCCTATAAGGGGACGCCGTCGGCCTATTCGATGTATAACGGGACAACGATTCACAACATTGGAAACGGTTATTTTGACAGCTATTCCAGCTCCATCCGGCAGTCAAGCATCAACAACCGGCAATCGTCGAGCGGTGGATTGAGCAGCGGTAAATAAATGTAAAAACCGGTAATAAGAAAAGGAGAAAGATTATGGTGACAGTTATAATTGAGACAGCGGTTTATTTTGGTGTCGGACTGATTATGATGATGTTGGGTTATTGGCTGATTGATCTGGCGATCCCGGTGGATTTCCCGAAGGAAATCAACGAGGGGAACAAGGCGGTGGGCTGGGTGTCTGCGGGGATATATGCGGGTCTGGGCTTTGTGATCCGCTCCGCGATCATCTCCGGCGGAGCCGATGAAGCGATGGAGCTTCTGAAGGGAGTGCTGGACACCACAGTCTATGCGGTCATTGGCATCATCACATTCATACTGGCATATTTCCTCGTGGATATCGTCAACAGAAAGTTTAACTTCGGTGTTGCGCTTAAGGAAAAGAACGAGGCGGCGGGAATCATGATATTTGGCATTTTCGTGGGAATCGCCTTTATTGTCAGCGGTGTGATCCAATAAACACCATATCTGTTTTGTGTCTGGGTGAAGCGAAAGGAATGGATGAATTATGAGCAAGAAGTACAGGCTTCTGATGCTGACCACTCTGATCATATCAGGGTGTTCTATGTGTTATGAGCTGATTATCAGCGCGGTGAGTTCCTATCTTCTGGGGAACAGCACCCTGCAGTATTCCATAACCATCGGGCTTTATATGGCGGCACTCGGATTCGGCTCCTATCTCTCCAGATATTTCAAGAAAAATCTGTTCAATGTCTTTGTGACAATCGAGTTGAGCATTGGCGTGGCAGGGGGCATAAGCTCCCTGCTGCTTTTCCTGTCCAATATTTACATTTCCAATTATGTGGTGGTGATGTATCTGGAAATCATACTGATCGGTATGCTCGCAGGGGCGGAAATCCCAATCATGACGAGAATCATCGAAGAGGACGAGAAGAATCTGTCTGTGACCCTGTCTTCTATCTTCAGTTTTGATTACATAGGGGGGCTTTTGGGGGCCATTGCTTTTCCGCTTCTTCTGCTGCCGCGGCTGGGATTTTTTTCGACTTCCTTTCTCTGCGGGCTGTTAAATATCACCGCCGCCATCCTGATTCTGTGGCGCTTTGGAGAGCGGGTGGCGCATATCTGGATTTATCGCGTCTTTGCCGCCGGTATCGCATCAGGCATGATTATCGGAATTGTGTTTGCGGATAACATCTCGGAGAGCGTGGAGGGCGGTCTGTACCGGGATCAGATTATTTATATGGAACAGACGGAGTATCAGAAGATCGTGGTCACAAAGCACCGGGATGACGTGAGACTTTATATTGATGGAAACTGCCAGTTTTCCACGGCCGACGAGTATCGTTATCATGAAGCGCTGGTGCACATTCCCATGAGCGAACTGAGCAGCCGTAAGTATGTGCTGATTCTGGGAGGCGGAGACGGGATGGCGGTTCGCGAAGTCCTGAAATATGACGAGGTGGAAAGGATTGATCTGGTGGATCTGGATGCAGAAATGATACAGATCTGTTCCACAAATCCCAATATCACTTCTGTTAACCAGAACAGTCTGGAATCGGACAAGCTGGTTATCTATAATACGGACGCGTATGAGTATCTGGAGGATTCTGAGGAACAATATGACCTGATTATTGTGGATCTGCCGGATCCCAACAGTGAATCCCTGAATAAACTGTATTCCAATATATTTTACCGGATGTGCAAAAACCGCCTGAAGGAGGCCGGCGTGATGGTGGTGCAGTCCACCAGCCCCTATTATGCGACAAAAGCATTCTGGAGCATCCACAAAACCATCGAGAGCGAGGGCCTGTATGTAAAAGCCTATCACCTGCAGGTTCCCGCATTTGGGGACTGGGGATTTAATATGGCGAGCAGGAGGGAACTTGCGGAAGAGTTGGACTTTGATGTGGATACAAAGTATCTGACAAGGGAAAATGTCTCAGCTCTCTTCCGGTTCGGAAAGGATGAGATGGATGATGATGTGGAAATCAATCGTCTCACAAAGCCGGTTTTGATGGAGTATTATAATAAAGCGGTGGAATTCTGGAATTGATGGGGCAGTAATCAAACTTTTCCGTAATCAAACTTTTCGGACTCTGCGCTTGCAAACAAGCTGGAAATTTGTTATAATCCTAAAATGACTGTGACTATGTCCGATGTCTGTGGGGCGACTTTAATAGACCCTGACAGATTTGAGATAGAACCGGCACAGATATGAAGGAGGAAATACACATGAGTTTACAGGTGGAAAAGTTGGAGAAGGGCATGGCAAAGCTCACCATTGAGGTGTCTGCGGAGGAGCTGGACAAGGCCATCGATAACGCGTATCGTCAGAACAGAAACAGAATCAGCATCCCTGGTTTCCGTAAGGGCAAAGCGCCCCGCAAGATGATCGAGCAGATGTATGGAAAGGAAATTTTTTACGAGGATGCGGCTAATGAGCTGATTCCCGTGGCATACGAGAAGGCGTATGACGAGTGCAGCGAGGATATCGTGTCCGCACCCAAAGTGGACGTGGTGCAGCTCGAGGCGGGAAAACCCTTTATCTTTACCGCTGAGGTAGCTTTGAAGCCTGAGGTAACACTGGGCAAGTACAAGGGCGTGAAGGTTCCTGCTGCCGACCTTACAGTGACCGAGGAGGAAGTGGATAAGGAAATCGAAAGAGAGAGAGATACCAATGCCCGCACTGTCAATGTGGAGGACAGAGCCGTAAAAGATGGAGACATGACGGTCATCGACTTCGAGGGCTTCGTGGACGGCGTGGCTTTTGAGGGCGGAAAAGGTGAGAACTATCCCCTGACCATCGGTTCCGGACAGTTTATCCCCGGCTTTGAGGAGGCGCTGATCGGCGCAGAGCTGAATGCACAGGTGGATGTGAACGTCACCTTCCCTGAGGATTATCAGGCGGAGGAGCTTGCCGGCAAGCCCGCTGTGTTTAAATGTACTGTAAAAGAAATCAAGGAAAAACTGCTGCCCGAGCTGGACGACGAGTTTGCCAGCGAGGTGTCCGAGTTTGACACCATGGCAGAGTATCGCGAGGACGTGAAAAAGAAGCTGGCAGATAAAAAGGCGGCAGCCGCCAAGGATGCAAAGGAGGAGGCTGCAGTGGACGCTGTCATTGAGGACGCCAAGATGGAGATTCCCGATGCCATGCTTGACACCCAGCAGAGACAGATGGTGGATGAGTTCTCTCAGAGAATCCAGTCTCAGGGTCTGTCCATGGAGCAGTATATGCAGTTTACCGGCATGACGCCCGCCATGCTTCTGGAGCAGGTGAGACCTCAGGCGCTGAAGAGAATCCAGTCCCGCCTGGTGCTGGAGGCAGTTGCGGCTGCAGAGAAGATGGAAATCTCCGAGGAGGAGTTCGAGGAAGAGCTCAAGACTATGGGCGAGGTTTATCAGATGGAGCCCGACAAGGTGAAGGAGCTTCTCGGCGAGAACGGAGCAAAGCAGGTGCGCGAGGATCTCTGCATTAAGAAGGCAGTAGAATTTGTGGTGGAGCATGCCAAGGAGGAGAAGGCTTCCAAGGCTAAGACAAAGAAGAAAGCTGCGGAGGAGTAACAGGTCGGACAGCCTGTATTTTAAGGGAGCTTGTGTTTCCGTACAGGACGGATAGCAGCAGACGGCGACAGTTGTACCTGAGCGAATCGGGTACAACTTTTCGCATGTTATCGTATTATAAAGGGGACATTAACTTTTTATTAAATTCCATAGGATTCCATTGAAAAAATGAATACGGTGGGATAAGATGGTAAAGATGGAAGTAAATTTGGAAATAAAGAAGTAAAAAATAAGGAATTGGAAGTTCAGAATCTGAACAGACAGGAGGGAGACACATGAGTTTAGTACCTTACGTTGTCGAGCAGACCAGCAAGGGAGAGCGGTCTTATGATATTTATTCCAGACTTTTGAAGGACAGAATCATCATTCTCGGGGAGGAAGTCAATGAGGTGACTGCAAGCCTTGTGGTGGCGCAGCTCTTGTTTCTGGAGGCGGAAGACCCGGAGAAGGATATCCATCTGTATATCAACAGCCCCGGCGGCAGCGTGACCGCGGGCATGGCGATCTATGACACCATGAAATATATCAAATGCGACGTGTCTACCGTCTGTATCGGTATGGCGGCCAGCATGGGTGCTTTTCTGCTGGCGGGCGGCGCAAAGGGCAAGCGGTATGCGCTTCCCAACGCTGAAGTGATGATCCATCAGCCTCTGGGCGGCACTCAGGGCCAGGCCACGGAGATTGAGATCGCGGCAAAGCATATTCTGCGCACAAAGGAAAAGCTGAACCGCATGCTGGCGGAGAACACCGGCAGAGATTATGAGACCATCTGCGCGGACACTGAGCGCGACAATTGGAAGAGTGCTGAGGAGGCCTGCGAATATGGACTGATCGACAAGGTGCTCACTTTCCATGCAGCTCAGGATGAGAAATAATTGAGCGGAAATCGGGAATAATTGAGTGGAGCCGGGAAATAGTAGTGTGAAAACCGAGTGAAAATCGGGCGAGATCAAGAGGGCAGGAGTAGATTATGGCTGGAAAGAATACTGATAACAGTATCAGATGTTCCTTTTGCAACAAGACCCAGGGGCAGGTACGCAAGCTGATTGCAGGTCCTGCCGGCGTGTATATCTGCGATGAGTGCGTGGATATCTGCACGGATATTCTGGAGGAGGAGCTGGAGGACGAGGAAGTAGAAGAGGCGCAGCGCACAGAGATCAATGTGCTGAAGCCCAGAGAAATCAAGACCTTTCTGGATGAGTATGTCATCGGACAGGAGGCGGCCAAGAAGGCTTTGGCCGTGGCAGTGTACAATCACTATAAGCGTGTGACAGCTCCCAAGGATTTGGACGATGTGGAGCTGCAGAAGAGCAATATCATCATGGTAGGGCCCACGGGTTCGGGCAAGACCTATCTTGCCCAGACTTTGGCCAAGATTATCAATGTGCCTTTTGCCATTGCGGATGCGACCACTTTGACCGAGGCCGGTTATGTGGGCGAGGATGTGGAGAATATCCTGTTGAAGCTGATTCAGGCGGCGGATTATGATGTGGACAGGGCTCAGTACGGCATTATCTATATCGATGAGATCGACAAGATCACCAAGAAGGGCGAAAATGTCTCCATCACCAGAGATGTGTCCGGCGAGGGCGTACAGCAGGCGCTCCTGAAAATCATTGAGGGAACTGTGGCCAGCGTGCCGCCTCAGGGGGGAAGAAAGCATCCCCATCAGGAGCTGATTCAGGTGGACACCTCCAATATTCTCTTTATCTGTGGCGGGGCTTTTGACGGCTTGGAAAAGATTATTGAGACCAGACTAGACAGGAAGTCCATCGGCTTCAACACGGAGCTGACGACCAAGTCTCAGAAGGAGAGCAGCGCGTTGCTTCAGGAGGTCACGGCGCAGGATCTGGTGAAATTCGGACTGATCCCTGAGTTTGTGGGGCGTGTTCCCATCTGCGTATCTTTGGAGGGACTGGACAGAGACGCCCTTGTGCGTATCCTGAAGGAGCCCAAGAACGCACTGATCAAGCAGTATCAGAAGCTGTTTGACATGGATGAGGTGGAGCTGAACTTTGAGCAGGATGCCATCGAAGCCATTGCGGATCAGGCATTTGAGAGAAAGACAGGCGCGAGAGGCCTGCGCTCCATTATGGAGAGCATCATGATGGATATCATGTACGAGATTCCCTCTGACGAGGGCATCGAGGCGTGCATCATCACTAAGGAGGCTGTGGACGGAGGAGATCCTCTCACTATCCGCAGAAAGCCCGCATGATTATCAAAAGTGTAAACCTGGAGACGGTGTGTGGCGTCACCAGCAAATTGCCCGAGAATGTCCACCCTGAGGTGGCGTTCGCGGGCAAAAGCAATGTTGGGAAATCTTCTCTGATCAATGCGTTGATGAACCGCAAGTCCTTGGCGCGGACCAGCGCCCAGCCGGGTAAGACGCAGACCATCAATTACTATAATATCAACAATACTTTTTATCTGGTGGACTTGCCGGGCTATGGCTACGCCAAGGCCAACGAGAAGGTGAAGGCGCAGTGGGGAAAGATGATAGAGGATTATCTGCACAAATCAAGGCAGCTTAGATGTGTGTTCCTGCTCATTGACATCCGCCACGAGCCGGGCTCCAACGATGTGATCATGTATGACTGGATCAGGAGACATGGTTATCAGCCCATTATCATTGCCACCAAGCTGGATAAGATCAACAGGAGTCAGATTCAGAAGCAGCTTAAGCTGATCCGCACGACTCTGAAGGCCGATGAGAATACCGTTATGATTCCCTTTTCTGCGATGACAAAGCAGGGCAGGGAGGAGATTTACGAAATCCTGGATGATATTGTGGAGGCCGGTCTATGATCAAGTACCTGAAAGCATTGACCAATTTGGCAGTCTCGCTGGTGATTTTTCTGGCGGTTATTTTTCTTGCGCCCAGATTGCTGGTATTTTTTGCTCCCTTTGTGGCAGGCTGGATCGTGGCGTGGATTGCCAGTCCGCTGGTGCATTTCTTTGAGGCGCGGCTGAAAATTCGGCGCAAGGCGGGCAGCGCGGTGGTGATCGTGCTGGTGATTGGTCTGGTGGTGCTGGCGCTCTATCTGGTGGGCGGGAAACTGGCCAAGGAGGCTGTGGGGCTGATCAATGCTCTGCCGGAGATGTGGGAGAACGCGGAGGCAGATTTTCAGGAGATTTCTCAAAACCTTGCTGTCATATATAATAAGCTTCCCGGGGATGTCCAGCAGAGGCTTGCGGGACTCGGCGGTGATATCACGACTTTTTTGGGTGATATTGTGGGGAGTATCAGCATGCCCACCATCGCGGCGGTGGGAAATTTTGCAAAGCAGCTACCCTCCATTTTGATCGGTATCATCATGGCGCTTTTGTCCTCCTATCTGTTTGTGGCAGAGAGAGACAATATCACGGCATGGTTTGCCCGGGTCTGCCCTAAATCCATACAGGATCGGTATCGCATCATCAAGCGCAGTCTGGTCAAGGCTGTGGGCGGTTATCTCAAGGCACAGCTCAAAATCGAGCTGTGGATGTATCTGTTGTTAGTCATCGGTCTGACGATACTGCGGGTGGATTATGTGCTCCTGATTGCCTTTTTGATTGCGTTCCTGGATTTCATCCCTTTTTTTGGAACGGGTACAGTGCTGGTACCCTGGGCGGTCTTAAAGATACTCAGCTCGGATTACAAGATGGCCGTGGGTCTTTTGATCATCTGGGGAGTGGGGCAGCTGGTGCGTCAGCTGATTCAGCCCAAGATTGTGGGGGATTCCATCGGTGTTGCGCCCATACCCACCTTGTTCCTGCTCTATATCGGATATAGGCTGGGCGGTGTCATCGGTATGATCGTGGCCGTGCCCATCGGTCTTATCGTCTACACCATGTATAAGGAGGGGGCGTTTGACACCACGAGGAACAGTATTTTGATTCTTGTGAACGGGCTGAACCGTTTTCGCAGATTAGAGAAGGAAGATTTAAAGGATTTGGACGGCCGTGACCGGGAGGAACCCCATGCGTAATATCAGAATTCTGATCCAGTATGAAGGAACCAGATATCAGGGATGGCAGAGACAGAGCTCCACGGACAATACCATACAGGGCAAGCTGGAGGCGCTGCTTGCCAGAATGTGCGGGGAGACCATAGAGCTGCAGGGAAGCGGCAGAACGGACGCGGGAGTCCACGCTCTGGGACAGGTGGCTAATTTTCATACAGATTGCGCCATGTCCCCGGAGGAGATGCGTATCTATATTAATCGCTATCTGCCGGAGGACATTGCGGTGGTAGAGGTCGCGGAAGTGCCGCCGCGATTTCACAGCAGATTGAATGCCCGGGGTAAGCACTATGTGTATCGTGTCATAAACAGCGATGTCCCGGACGTGTTCCGAAGACGTTATGCACTGGAGGTGCCGGAACCTCTGGATGTGGCCGCCATGAAGCGGGCGGCGGCTCTCTTGCTGGGAGAGCATGATTTCAAGAGCTTTACTTCGGCAAAGAAGGGCAAAAAGTCCACGGTGCGCCGTATAGATGAGATTGCCATAACCGCGGAGGGAGCATTGCTTTGCTTTTCGTTCCGGGGAAACGGCTTCCTGCATCATATGATCCGGATTCTCATGGGAACGCTTCTTGAAGTGGGCATGGGCAAACGGGAGCCGGAGAGCATGACAGATATTCTCGAGGCCTGCGACAGAGAGCAGGCGGGGCCTCTGGTGCCCGCAAAGGGACTCACTTTGACAGAGGTATTTTTCTGAAAAGTACTATATCAAAAAATATTATTTTATATAATTGAAACATTTTCCCCTCAAAATAGTCTAATATATTGAGGGGATTTTTTGCGTATTTATGCGGTTTTTTGACAGTTTATAAAATTTTAAGAATTTATTTGCAAAAAATATGCAGCATTCTGCTAGACTAAGGGATATTACAGGTGAAGGGTTGTAGACGAATTGCAATTGCATTTGAAAATCGACGAAAAAATTGACAGATATGAAGCGATGCTGTTTGGTATTGCCTATCTGAGGCTGGAGAACAGACAGGACGCGGAGGATGCGGTGCAGGAGACTTTTTATCGGTATTTCCTTCATCTGAAATCCGGCAGGGACTTTGAGGATGAAGAGCACGAGAAAGCGTGGCTGATCAAGGTCGTTGTCAATTGCTGCCGGAAACATCGGCGCAGCGCGTGGGCAAGGCATCGCTCGGAGACGCCGCTGGATGATCAGGCGGAAAATCCTTTCGCACATGGGGCTAAGGAGCATTCCCAAAAGATGGCGGAGTCCAGTCCCGCAGTGCCCGAGGATGAGGTGCTCAGGAGGGAGAACGGAGCGAAGGTGCTTTCGGCAGTCATGGCTCTCCCCGTGAAATACCGGGATGTGATTCATTTGTTTTATTATGAGGGCATGTCGGTGCGGGAGGTTGGAGCGATGCTCGGAAGGAAGGAGTCCACGGTCACCTCTCAGCTCACCAGGGGCCGGGAGCTATTGCGGGAGTCCTTAAAGGAGGAATTTGATTTTGCGTAAATTTCAGGATGCGTACAGGGATGCCATAGACAGCCTGCCCAGACGCAGGCCGTCCGCGGAGGAACTGGTAAAGGGTCCCCCGAAGGGAGCGCGTCACGGGGGAAATGCATGGATGAAGGGAGCAGTCGCGGCGGCAATTCTGCTTTTGTGCAGCGCGAGCACGGTGACGGCGGTGAATTACCACAGGAGCCGGATCCGCATAGAGCAGCAGGGCTACTCTCTCACCAGTCTGGATGAAGATGCCGGCGTGCCTGAGGGTATTGGCGAATATGAGGAGACCGGCGGAGGCGAAAAACTGCGCATGGCAGCCTACTCCACCGAGGAGAGCGGCACGGAAGGCGAAGGTTATTATTTGGTGGAGACCATGGGGGAGCAGAGAGAGTACAGCTCCGTTGAGGATTTTCGCCGGGCGGAGCAGATCACCATGGCTTTGCCGGAGCCCCAGCTGCTGGGCGAGGAGGATATCAAGTGGCAGATTTATGTGGCCGGAGACGGGAATTCAGTGACGGCCATATTCGTCGGAGACGAGGAGCGGAGCTTTATGATGCATCAGTGGGATACCCGGGAATTCGCAGGGTATGCGGCGGCTACCTCCTACATGGGTGACAGCGCCAACGAGAGGGAGATTACTAACAGTCAGGGCCTGTCCTATGTGGTGTTTGACTCTGTGGAGGGAGAGGAAGTCACTTCCACCCATGCGGTGATTTCGGCGAACGGCAGAGAGCTCTGCATGGATTTTCAGGGATATGATGAGGCGACGATTGAGGGGGCACTAAATACGCTGGATTTGAGCGTTTATTTTGCAGATTAAACGGGTTGACAATGGTTTTGTGATGAGGTGAAAAGTTATGGAGAGAAACCTTGTGGTGTATAATGATAATACAGGTATTTCGGAGAAGATGGGAGCGCTGTTTGCAGGGGAGAGTATTCACATGCAGGTGGCGGGCAGCCTGGAGGAGCTTCTGAGGCTCCTGGAGGAAGGAAAGATGCATCTGGTGCTGATCGATGTTGAGCTGGACGGCAAGGGCTGGTGCAATGGAGTCGAGGTGTTGGCTCACATCCGAAAGAAAAGCAGTATTCCCATCATTGTGGTTTCGGCTCAGAGTGCGGAGACTGCAAAAATTATGGCGCTGAACGCGGGCGCGGATGATTATGTGGTGGCAGGCTGTAATCCGCTGGAGCTTCTGGCCCGGGTAAAATGTCAGTTGCGCCGTTATAATCAGCTGGTGAATGTGTGCAGCAACATCGACCGTATCTACAGGGTGGATGGTCTGGTGGTGAATGACTTGTATCGCAGCGTCACCGTGGACGGCAGAGAAGTGAAGCTGACGCCCATAGAGTACAAGATTTTAAAGCTTCTGGTGCAGGAGCGGGGCAGAGTGCTCTCCATCAGCCAGATTTATGAGTCCATCTGGCATATGCAGGCGATAGGAGCAGATAATACAATTGCGGTACATATCCGCCATATCAGAGAAAAGATTGAGCGCAATCCCAAGGAGCCCTATTATCTCAAGGTGGTCTGGGGAACCGGCTACAAGGTTGGGTAGTGGAAAGGAGCATAAGAGACATAGACATGGAAGCTGTGAAGGAGAAGCGATGGCAAGGCGTCAGCGGCAGTACGCTGAAGATGCTTGCCATCGTCACGATGCTGATAGATCACATTGCTGCAACGGTGCTTGCCCGTATGTTGCAGGCGGAAGCTGATTATGAATTATATACGGTATACTACGCAATGCGTCAGATCGGGCGCATTGCGTTTCCAATTTATTGCTTTATGCTGGTTGAGGGGCTGAAGTACACACATAATAGATGGCGTTATGCTGCGAGGCTGGGGATTTTTGCATTGCTCAGTGAGATTCCCTTTGATCTGGCATTCAGCAGCGAGGTGTTGGGGCTTGGCTATCAAAATGTATTCTTTACCCTGACAATAGGTCTGGTGACTTTGATTGTCATTGAGGAGATCGGAAAGCGGCAGTGCGGCCCGGACAACAAAGGGCTGCCGCCGGCTGCGAGATTTGCGTTGACGGTGCTTGCGTCGGCCGTCGGTATGGGGCTTGCCGCTCTTTTGCAGACGGATTACGGCTGGCGCGGCGTAGCCTGTATTCTGATCCTGTATTTTTTCCGCGGCAGGAGAGGGCTTGCCCTTGTCATGGGATATGTGGCGTTCGTGCTCTTTCTGGGGGAAATCGCCGCTCTGCCGGCATTTCTGGCACTGGCGCTGTACAGGGGCAAAAAAGGATTTTCCGGCAAATATTTTTTTTATGGCTTTTATCCGCTGCATCTGCTTTTATTGTATCTGACCTGTGTGCTTATGGGAGTCGCAGGCTATTCCGCGATATGATGCTTTTTTGATGTATCTTTTGACATATTTTATGAAAGACGGGGTATTCTCCCGTTGACTAATTGTGCAAAATTGTGTAAAATGAAATTTAAGCATATAATTTTACATAATAACGGAGGATGTCCAAATGCAAATGCCAATTTTTGAGAAGTATATCGACGAGTTGATTGAGAAAAGTACATTGGATGTTCCGGCATGGAACATTGAGAAAGCAAGAGAGGGTAAGGCTTCCGGCTGGAATTATATCGACGGATGCATGATTCTGGCTCTCCTTGAGATTTACAATGCCACGGGCGAGAAAAAGTATTATGAGTTTGCAGACGCTTATATCAATCACAGGGTGCAGGAGGACGGCTCCATCAACGGTTATTCTGTGGAGGAGTATAATATCGACAATGTCAATGCGGGAAAGACCCTGTTTTCCCTGTATGAGATTAATGGTAAGGAAAAATACAGAAAGGCCATCGATTTAATTTACAGTCAGGTGCAGAATCAGCCCCGGACGGAGGAAGGGAATTTCTGGCACAAAAAGATTTATCCCAATCAGGTGTGGCTTGACGGCATGTATATGGGACAGCCCTTTTATATGGAGTACGAGACGAAATTTAATAATAAGAAGAATTACAAGGATATTTTCAATCAGTTTGCAAACGTGGTGAAGTATATCCGGGACGAGAAGACCGGATTGTATTATCACGGCTATGACGCTTCCAAATCCATTTTCTGGTGCGACAAGGAGACAGGACTCTCTCAGAATTTCTGGCTGAGAGCGCTGGGATGGTATTCCATGGCGCTTCTGGACACGCTGAATAAGTGTGAGCCGGGCGAAGAGTGGAAGGCTGAGTATGATAATCTGAAGCAGGTATTTGTGGATCTGATCGATTCCATGCTGAAGTTCCAGGATGAGAGCGGCATGTGGTATCAGCTGCCTGCTCGCGGAGGCGAGGAGCCCAATTATCTGGAGACCAGCGGCAGCGCCATTATGGCATATTCTCTGCTGAAGGGTGTGCGTCTGGGATTTTTGCCGGAGAGCTACAGAGAGTATGGCTTGAAGGCTTTCAACGGTATCTGCGATAAGTATCTGAAGGAGAAGGACGGGCATCTGAGCCTGGGCGGCATCTGTCTGGTAGCGGGCCTTGGACCTGCGAAGAATCCTCGCAGAGACGGCAGTTTTGAGTATTATATGTCGGAGCCCATCGTCGAGGACGACGCCAAGGGCGTGGGACCTTTGCTTCTGGCATACACGGAGATGCGCAGACTGGCAGATTAAAATTAAATAAATTTAAATCAAATAAATTTTATTTTTCCGAAGAAAGGCAGAGAATGGTAAGATGAAAAGCAAGTTTTTTTCTTCGTTGAAATTTAAAATAGTTGTCATGACCGCAGTGATATGCGCGCTGTTGTCTGTTATTCTGACTGTGTTTCTCATAAAATCGGCCAAGAGTAATTACAGCGATATTGTCCACAACTATATCTCTGATCTGACCATTGCGTACGGCAGAGAGATAGAGACTATGGTGGAGGACGAGGGCGCGGAGGCTACATTCAGGGCGGATGTCCTGGAGGACAAGCTGGCAGACGCCAATGTCACCGGTATGGACACCTCCTATGCCTATATCGTAGATGCTGAGGGAATCATGCTGTATCACCCTACTGCGGATAAGATTGGCAGCAAGGTTGAAAATGCGGTAGTAAGCGGACTGGTGGAGGATTTACAGGCAGGTGTTATCCATGAGCCTGCGGTGGTAGAATATGAGTATAGAGGCGCGATAAAATATGCGGGATATTTTATAGACGAGGCCGGGAGCTTTATTCTGGTGGTCACAGTGGATGAGACGGATGTGATGGCGCCTTTTACATCACTTGTCGCTATAGCCAATGGATTTAATATAGTATTTGGTCTCACGGCTGTTGTCGTTGTATTGGTCATTATTACCATTATGCTGTCCTCGTTGCAGTTCGCGGTGGATTCCGTGGGCAGGCTGTCAGAGATGGATTTCACCTCTCTGGATGTGCAGAAGGAAGAGAAATATGCAGGCCGCAAGGATGAAATCGGAAATATCCTGCGCGCTGTGGTGGCGCTGAGGGGCAGTCTTGCAGAGGTGCTTGGCGGACTTCGGAAGCAGGGCGACAGCCTCTTTGAAGAGGCTGAAAAATTGAGTGTCTCAGCGGAAGATACGATTACCAGTGTGCATGAGATTGAAAAAGCTGTCTCGGAGATGTCAACAGGAGCTACCCTGCAGGCGGAGGAGACGCAGCGTGCCACAGAGAATGTCATAGATATCGGCAATATGATTGAGTCGGCTTACGAGAGTACTCAGGTTTTAGCTAAAGATGCGGACAATGTGAGAAAACAGGGACATGATGCCAATCAGATTCTGAACGAGCTGGTGGACGGGCAGAAGGTCATGGTGGACAATATCAATGTTGTCTATGCCAAGACACAGGAGGCCAATGTATCCGCCAGAAGAATTTCAGATGTGGTTTAGCTG
>JAIDDH010000048.1 GCA_029055435.1 Acetatifactor sp. | reverse complement strand
ATTTCACCCTGGTTTCCGGCGCGCACTATAAGAAAACGCACCAACCTTCGCCAAAGCCCGCTAAACCATCCCGGTATTCTTCCACCTCGACACTGCCTGAATATAGTTCTCGCAATATTTCAGGGCTGAACTGTTACGGAAAGTCTCCCCTACTCAATTTTTGTCCTTGTGCCCCGGGCGGGATTCAAGTATAATGGGAAAGAATAAGAGGAGTGACATCATGGAAATTGACATTATCATCCCGCTGTATAAGCCGGGCAGGGAACTGTTTACCCTTCTGGATCGTCTGGAGAATCAGACGATTCCCATAAACAGCATCATTTTGATGAACACGGAAGAAAAATACTTTGCACGGCTCGTTTACGGGACGGATTTTGTACACAGGTATAAAAATGTGAAGGTATATCATCTCTCCAAACGGGAGTTTGACCACGGCATGACCAGACGCAAGGGCGTGGCAAGGTCCGATGCTCCTGTGTTTGTGATGATGACTCAGGATGCAATGCCGGCTGATGAATTTTTGCTGGAGAAGCTGACGGCTGCGCTGGAGCAGGATGTGGCGGTGGCCTATGCACGCCAGCTTCCGGATGATAACTGCAGTGTGCTGGAACGGTTTGGCAGGCAGTTTAATTATCCCGAGAAGTCCTGCGTCAAGTCGGAAAAGGATTTAGAACGTCTGGGCATTAAGACTTATTTTTGTTCCAATGTCTGTGCGGCATATCGCAGGGATGTGTACGAGCGGCTGGGAGGCTTTGTCAAACATACTATATTTAACGAAGATATGATTTATGCGGCAGGGGCAGCCCGGGCAGGATATTCTATCGCCTATGAGGCCCAGGCCAGAGTGATTCACTCTCATAACTATAATTGCAGTCAGCAGTTTCACCGCAATTTTGATTTGGGGGTGTCGCAGGCACAGCACCCGGAAATTTTTGCCAATGTCAAATCTGAGACAGAGGGAAAACGCATGGTGAAGGCGGCCGCGGCATATCTTAAAAAGAATCAGATGCGGAGAAAGCTTCCGTATTTTTATCTGCAATGTTTTTGCAAATACACAGGGTACTTGCTGGGAAAACATTATACGAAACTTCCCAGAAGGCTGGTGCTTGCCTGCACCGCAAGCCCTGATTACTGGAAACAATAAACGACTGGAGGATTCCCTATGTGTGGCATTGTTGGTTATATCGGTAAAAAACAGGCGGCGCCAATTATTCTGGACGGACTTTCCAAGCTGGAATACCGCGGCTATGATTCTGCGGGAATGGCTGTCTTTGATGGAGAACACATTCGCATAGCGAAGGCGGCCGGGCGGCTGGCGGTGCTGGAGCATCTGACTCATGGAGGGGAGACTCTGCAGGGATATTCCGGCATTGGCCATACCAGATGGGCCACTCATGGAGCGCCCAATGATTTGAACGCACATCCCCACACCAATGAGGCGGGTACTATCGCTGTGGTACACAATGGTATTATTGAGAATTATATTCCCTTGAAGAAAAAGCTTCTGGATAAGGGCTATGAGTTTGCGTCCGACACGGACACGGAGGTTCTGGCCAAGCTCCTGGATTATTATTACAGAGACAATCCGTTGGAGGCGGTGACAAAAGTGCTGCATCGCGTGGAGGGTTCCTATGCGCTGGGCATCATGTTTGCGGATTTCCCGGGTGAGATTTACGCGGCGAGAAAGGACAGTCCCCTGATTGTGGGAGAAAATGCCGACGGCTGCTTTATCGCTTCCGATGTGCCTGCGATTCTCAAGTATACAAGAAGTGTTTATTATATGGAAAATCAGGAGGTTGTCCGGCTCAAAGCGGATGGGCTGCAGTTTTTTTCCGTGGATGAGGAGGAATTACAGAAGACTTCCTCCACTATCGACTGGGATGCAGATGCGGCGGAAAAGGCCGGTTATGAGCATTTTATGCTGAAGGAGATGTACGAACAGCCAAAGACTGTCACCGATACCATCTCCCCCCGCATTCAGGACAATGATATCGTCATCGAAGAGTTGAATATGACGGACGAGGAGCTTCGGGCAATCCGTAAGATTCATATCGTGGGCTGTGGCTCCGCTTATCACACGGGCGTAACGGCCAAATATGTCATCGAGGACCTGGCGCGTATTCCTGTGGAGGTGGATGTGGCCAGCGAGTTCCGTTACCGCAATCCTATTTTGGAGGAGGGCGGTATGGTGATTGTCATCAGCCAGTCCGGCGAGACTGCCGACACGCTGGCGGCCCTCAGAGAGTCCAAGGCCAGAGGATTTAAGGTTCTGGGCATCGTCAATGTGGTGGGAAGCTCTATCGCCAGAGAGGCCGACAGTGTGATGTATACATGGGCGGGGCCGGAGATTGCAGTGGCCACCACCAAGGCGTACAGCGCTCAGCTGACGGCGCTGTATATGTTGGCCATGAAGCTGGCCAAAGTGAGAGGAACCATCGATCAGGAGGCTTTTGGAAAGCTTTTGTATGATCTGCGCTGTCTGCCGGATCAGATAGAGATGCTGCTTGGACAGAAGGAGAAAATACAGCATTTTGCAAACCGTTATGTGGGTGCGCGGGATATCTTCTTTATCGGGAGAGGTATCGACTATGCCATCTCGTTAGAGGGCTCTCTGAAATTAAAGGAAATTTCTTATATTCATTCGGAGGCTTATGCGGCGGGCGAGTTAAAGCACGGAACAATCTCTCTGATTGAGGAAGGCACGCTGGTGGTGGCGCTTTCCACTCAGGAAGAGCTGTTCCAGAAGACGATAAGCAATATTGTGGAAGTAAAAGCGAGAGGCGCTTTTGTCATGGCGGTGACAAATGAAGGGAATAAAGCCATGGAGAAGGCGGCAGACTATGTGGTCTATCTGCCGGAGACTGCTCCCTGCTTTGCCAATTCGCTGGCGATTATCCCGTTGCAGCTGTTTTCCTATTATGTGGCTGTGGGCAGGGGCTGTGATGTAGATAAGCCCAGAAATCTCGCCAAGTCCGTGACAGTGGAATAAATGTGTCTGAATGTGAACTGATTTCATTTTTGTTTCACGATTTCATCACAAATTGAACACAAATGTGGAATATACTGAGCATATCAAAAGGGAACAGAATGTTTCTCCCGCAGGATAAATCAGAAGAGAGGGATTTGTATGTACGATAATGAAATTTATGGCAATATCAATCGCGATCAGACAGCCGACAATTCAAATTCAGCGACAGGAAATTCAGTGGCCGGAAATCCGGTGACTGGAAATTTCAGCGGAGCAAGCAGCCCGCGAGACATGGGCAGTGTTTCATTTGGAAACAGCAGTGCCTCATCCGACACCACTTATTTTAATCTGTTAGAGCCCCAAAGGGAGCCTCAGGCGGAAGTTCAAAGAGAGCCTCAGGCGGAAGTTCAGGCAGAAGCTCAAATAGAGGCTCCGGCAGAAGTTCAAACGGAGGCTCAGACAGAGACCAGAACGGAGACTCAGACAGTGGTTCAGACAGAGCCGCAGAGAGTTGCTCAGGAAAGCACATATACAGCCGGATCAACCGGATATGCAGAGGGCATGACACAGGGAGCTATAGGTGGAGCTCAAACGGTTATGGGCGAGGTTCATTCGACTGAGAGCGCGTCCCGGCAGACTACAGCCTCCACAGGGAATACGACATGGGTGCAGGCTCCTGTCCGCGACGGGAACAGGAAAGAAGCTTCTGGGGACGCAAAGCCCCTGCGTGAGGAGAAAAAGCTGGGTCTGGGACAGAAGATCATGCTGAGCATCAGTCTCGGACTGTTCTTCGGTATTTTTGCCGGGGTGGGATTTTACGGTGTGATGCAGGCAACCGGAGCCTTGCAGAGCAATCCTGTCGAGATTACCAATGAGAAGCCGGACACAGAAAAAATTGATCCGGTGGATTTGCCGCCGGAAGAAATCATACCTCAAATTCAGCAGGCAGGTTCCAATATCGTTTATACAGGTGCTCAGACAAATGTTTCCGCCATTGTGAAGGAAGTGATGCCCGCCATGGTGTCCATCATCAATAACTATACGGAAGTAACTTCCTTCTGGGGACAGACTTATCGTGAAAATCTTTCCGCCAGCGGTTCCGGCATTATCGTTGCAAGGAGCGACACGGAGCTTTTGATTGTGACGAACCAGCATGTAGTGTCCGATGCGGAACAGCTTCTGGTGACGCTCATCGACGACACACAGGTTGAAGCCAAAATCAAGGGCATGGATGCGGATATGGATCTGGCAGTGATTGCTATCAATCTGGAGGATTTGGACGACAAGACTCTGGATGATATTTCGATTGCGACTCTGGGCGACAGTGACAATCTGGAGCTGGGCGAGCAGGTGATTGCCATCGGCAATGCGCTGGGCTACGGACAGTCTGTGACAGTGGGCTATATCAGCGCTCTGGACAGAGAGATAGAATTGGACGACGGTTCCATCAGAAGCTTTATTCAGACCGATGCGGCCATCAATCCCGGTAATTCAGGCGGTGCGCTGCTGAATGCTGCAGGCGAAGTGATTGGTATCAATTCCAATAAGATTGGCGGCAGTTCCATCGAGGGCATGGGCTATGCCATCCCCATCACAGCTGCAAGCCCTATCATCGCGGATTTGATGGAGCGCAGAACCCGCAATAAGGTAGCGGATTCCGATATCGGCTATCTGGGTATCGGGCCGCAGGATGTGACGGATCAGATTTCGTTATTATATGGCATGCCCAAGGGCGTTTATATTGCATCAGTGCAGGAAGGCTCTGCCGCAGAAAACGCTGGAATGGTCAAGGGAGATGTCATCACTAAATTTGACGGCAACAAGATTACCTGTTATGCCGATTTGCAGACCACACTGCAATACTATGCTTCTGGCGATACTGTCAAGGTGACGGTGATGCGCCCCGAGAACGGCGAGTATTTGGAGCGCGAACTCACCCTGACACTTGGGAAGAAACCTTCCTCACGATAGATTTAAGCTTATGGTAGCACATTCCGTTTTATGCTGGTGTAGGACATCAGGATATAGACAGCATAGATCAGAAAAAATAATCCCAGAGTGATAAGGGAGATGACTGCGGGATGGCTGGAGCCCACCATAATACCCGGCTCCACTGCGCCGCCCAGATTCAGGATAAAAGGAACGGCAATCAGAACCGGCGGCAGAGCAGGCATGGCATAGTAGATGGCGAGCTGACAACGCAGAGCTTTCCCCATATCCCGTCTGTCCATACCCAGCTTCTGGAGCAGTTTAAACTGGCGCTGATAGCGGCCTGTCTCACTGAACTGTTGGATGGTGAGGACGGTGGCGGCAGTCATGGCAAGCACCAGAGCCAGGTAGTAGAGAGGAAATACAATTACGGCAGTAGAGGCGGCGGCTTCCGTCGCCTCGTTTGTTTTGCTGAGCAGGGTGTCATACTTCGGATGGCTGTCGTCGTTGCGGATAGCCCGCAGCGCGTCAAACTGTTCCTCGGTAACCGGCTCAGCGGTCATGGCTACATACAGGCTGTGGCTGACGGAGCAGGCTTGCGCTATCTCATCCGGCACCACCAGAATAAAGCCCATACCGTTCGTATCCCACATATACTGATTGAAATGTTCTGTGTGGACGCCTTGCGGCATCAGGGTACTGCCGCCTATCGTGACAGGCAGATCATAATTTATAAGATACTGCAGATAAAATGTGCTGTGAATAAGATATCCGTCAGAATCCAGAGAGACCTCCGGGTAGCCGAGCATGGCCCGCAGGGCGGCGTAATCGCTGTACTTCATAACGGTGTCGTTTGTGTAATAACGAAAGTAAGTCGTGTGTTCTTCAACGTAATCTGTTATCTGCGCATTTTCTGAGAGATAGACCTCATACTGCCGGGAGTCGGTGAGCGGAATATTGGCGTCAATATAGTCCAGATAAGGCTTCAGGAGCAGAGTTGAAGCGCTGATGTCTGAGTCTGTGAAACCGATACATAAGTCAAAAACAGTGGTCTGTATGGCCCGGTTCTGAAACAGGTCACGGAATATCAGCCCGCTTCCCTGAGCGATGAGCACTGCGGTGAACAGCAGGGAGACAGTGGCCATGACGATACCCATGGTGGCCAGTTTGGCGGAGAGTGTTCGGAAAATCAGTAATGTCACGCCCCGATATTTATGCGCGGGGCGTTTTTCAAACCAGGCAGGAACGCCGGAAGAGAAACTGCCGAAGAACCCATACAGGAACGCAATGATACATCCTGCACCGATCAAGCCAAAGAGCAGACTGCCTGCCATGAGCAGAAAGGTTCCCGCCACGCCCAGCACAACGGAGACCACAAATATTTTTCTGCGCATGCCGGAAGTGTGGAATACGGCTTCTTCATTTTGCCGCTCAAAGTAGATCAGGTCATAAATTTTCATGGAACGAATGCGCTTGCGGCTTTTAATCTGGGCAAAGAGATAGATGAGCAGAAAGTAGAGCAGCGTTAATCCCACAGCCCGGAGAGAAAAGGCAAATCCAAAGTGATAGGGCATGCCAAATAAAGCCAATACCATGGCGCGGAGCGCCTGATAAATCAGATTCCCCAACAGGATTCCCGTTGCCAGAGCGCAGCCGCCCACCGCCAGATTTTCCAGAAAGAACAGCCGGGCCACCTGCTTGTTTTCCAGTCCGATGAGAATATAGGTTCCAAACTCTCTGCTGCGACGGGAGAGCATGAAGCCGGTGGTATAGTGGACCAGCCAGCCCATGATGCACACTACAACGATGCTGGCGAGAGTCACCATGAGAGGGAGAGATTCCATCAGATAGGATAAGGCAAGCAGCTCTTCTGAGAATACCAGCCCGTTAAAAGCGTAGATCAGAGCCACAGTCAGGACGATGGTGACGAAGTAGACCAGATAGTCTTTGGCCTGCCGTTTCGCATTGCGCAGGGATAATTTAGATAACGTCACTGATATCACCTCCCAACAGAGCCAACACATCCAGAATCTCATGATAGAAATCAGATCGTGGCCGTTCTCCCCGGAGCAATTCGTTAAAAATACGTCCGTCCTTGAGGAAAAGGATTCTCTTTGCATAGCTTGCGCTGTATGCATCGTGGGTGACCATGAGGATTGTGGCGGACATATCCTCGTTCATCCGGGTCATGATTTCCAAAAGATTCTTGGAAGCCTTGGAGTCCAGTGCTCCTGTAGGCTCGTCGGCCAGCAGTAAGGACTGTCCCGCCACCATGGCCCGGGCGCAGGCAGCCCGCTGCTTCTGACCACCGGATACCTGATAGGGGAATTTTTCCAGGATATCGTCGATACCCAATTTCTGTGCGGCCGCCTTCACCTGACGGCAGACGGCATGGGGATCGCTGTGATTGAGAGACAGGGCAAGGCCGATATTCTCTTCGATTGTCAGAGTGTCCAATAAATTAAAATCCTGAAACACAAATCCCAGCCGTTCCCGGCGAAACCGGGCCAGCTCACTCGCAGGCAGTTCCGCAATATTTTCGCCGTCCAGCAGAATCTCCCCTGCGCTCACCGTATCGATGGTGGAAATGCAGTTGAGCAGAGTGGTTTTGCCGCTGCCCGACGCACCCATGATGGCGATAAACTCGCCTTTTGCCACATCAAAACTGACGCGGTCGAGAGCTTTCGTGACATTATTTCTGCTCCCATAATATTTTTCGATATTTTTTACCTGTAGCATATAGCCGCCTCCTTCGTTTACGGCACTATAATACACGAAAATTCCAGAGTTTTGTATCGAAATCATATTGATTTATCTTACGATTTTGTAAGGTTTGATGCGTTTATTTTAACCTAAATACCGTAACTTATAAATTTCTGTCGGTGCCGATGGAAAGTTATAGAGAAAGGATGTTATAATATATTAAATAGAAAATGGGAGGTGCTTTTATGACTGCTTTACGGCAAAGTGCAATAAGAGAACTGGAAAAGTTGCCCGAAGATAAAATAGGCTTCGTTTTACAGATTTTGCAGGGAGTAAATGGCCTATACAATGACGCTCAATCAGAAAGGCAAGAGTGTTTTTATGTTCAATCGTTGATGTTGAAGGGATAGATAAAGCTAAGTTACTCATTGGACTTCAAAATGAGAATTTTTCAGATTTTGAGGATTGTTTACAGATGGAATGTGCAAAGGCATATGGAGCCGAGTACATTGTAACAAGAAATTAATCATGGCATTTGGGCTGTATAATAAGTTTGACGTATAGGGTTGCTCCCCCAACTTTATTGTAGTGGTGTAAATTTGGAGCCAGAGAATAACTGACGCTGAGATGGAACTCCGAATTATTATTTTAGCGAACTAATTGTGGGAAATGACTTTAAAGCAGTAGGGCTGTTTATAATTATGGCGATTAACTATAAAGAATAGGGTTTACGAATAGGAAAGGATAACAAAATGAATTATAGTAGGAGTGCTATTGTAAGTGAGTATTGGCAGGACGGAATGGTATGCGGAAATGGTAAAACAGGTGTTATTTGCTGGGGCTCACCCTATGATGAAAAATATGTGTTTCAAAATATGGATTTTTTGGTTCCATCAGGAGCACCCAGATATACGCCTCCAGAGGTATCTGGAGAATTAGAAGAAGCAAGGCAGGCAGTAATGAATTTAGATGATAGTTGGGACGTGCATGGGAGGAAAAGAACCAGCATGTATTGTTTCCACCCTGGGGAGAGTCTGCATATACAATCAACAGCTAAGACTATTAGCGGATATGGGCAATGGATGGATTTTAAAAGTGGAGAGGTGGTGACGGAATATGAGGATACATCAGGGAAATGGTGTAGAAGGACCTTTGTATCCCGCATAGAGGATATAGTAATTACCAAACTGGAAAAATCTGATCGTGGGGAGAAGGTTAATATAAGTTTGTATGTGGATGATATTTCTACACTTCCTAAATTTGGTAAAACAAAACATGGTACAGGACCGGAAATTGGCATTAAATATCAAAAAGTTGTAAATGCGGAAAAGAAATATATTGGTATCATAGCACATTATCCTGAATTTGAGGGAAGTGAACTATCCGAAAGCGGATTTCTTGTTTTGTCAAAGATTATCATAAAAGGGGGAACTATAAAAAATATAGAGGATTCTTTTTGTGTAATTGAAGGAGCAGATGAAGTGATTCTTTTGACAAAAACAGCTTGCTTATCTCAGCTGGGCAGTTTGAATGCGTTTTCGCAGACCCTTCAGAGCGATATTATAAATCATTATCTTGATATCTTAGAAGCAATTGCTGCAAAGTATACAAATGAGATAACGGAATTTTGTTATCAAAGTGCTCTATCGCCGCACCAGGAAAAACAAACAAGATTATTCCAAGCTGCCAGTATTTCTTTTTCAAATACTATGGATCTGCAGTTGTCTAATGAAGAACTGCTTAAAAAACAAAACCAAACAGACAATCTTCTGGATGCAATGGTAATGCGTACTTATGATTTAGGAAGATATGCGCAGATTTGCTGCAGTGGTTATTCAGTTCCGAGGTTGTGTGGATTGTGGACAGGTGAGTGGAATCCTGGTTGGAGCGGCGCATATACAATGGATGCGAATGTTAATATACAAACGTCTGGCATGAACACAGGAAATGTTTATGATGCAGGAATCGGATATATATATTTTCTGCTGCGACAGCTGCCTGATTGGGAAGAGAATGCTGCTAAAGTCTATGGCATGAAAAATGCAATACAAATTCCTGTAAATACTGATGGAATGCGGGCAATGATGGTAGAATATGACCAATACTATCCGTTTCAATACTGGAATGCCGGAGCAAGCTGGATGTTAGTGCCAATATTTGAATTCTGGCAGTGTTTTGGTAATTGCCAGATTCCTGTCAACGAAAGGATTTCTCATCTTTTTTCTAAAAAGATCCTGGATTTGGAAGAAGATGTTTTAAGCCCCTTATTGCTTAAGACAATGAATTTTTGGAGGCAGTTGTGTACTCCTGAATATTTTATGAAAGTAGATGGCAGCCCCTGTTTTCAAAAAGGGAAAAAGGCTTTATCTGCAGGTGAAAAATATTTGATTATTCCTTCCTATTCTCCTGAAAACAGGCCAAAAGGCTATGGGAGTCCAATTACCGCAAATGCGGCAATGGATATTGCAGCTGCCAGGGATTGTTTGAATATGACTATTACTTTTATGCAGAAAACACATAACCCTGATTCTGAGCAGATTGTCAGTCAGTGCATGAAATTGCTGTCAGATCTGCCAGATTATCAGTTTGATCCCACAGGGGCTATATGTGAGTGGGTATTACATCAGTTCAAAGATAACAATGAACATCGTCATATTAGTCATCTCTATTGTGCATGGCCGGCATATGAAACACAAAAAAATGAGAAATTGAAAGGCGCATGTATTCAGGCAATTGATAATAGAAATTTGGAGAATAAAGGCAAAGACGATACCGCTTCCCATGGCTGGATTCATAAAGCTTTAGTTGCTGCCAGGTTAAAAGACGGCAGCAGTGCAGCGTCCATATTAAGACTATTATATAAAAGCAATATTTTTTATCGTTCCATGATGACCGATCACAATACTGACCGGTCTAAAGGGGTATATTGCACAGATACAATAATTGGGCTGGTAGGTGTGATAAATGAAATGTTGGTTTATTCAAATGAAGGGGAGATTGAATTATTGCCGGCAATTGCACCGGAATGGAGTAAGGGAAGTATTTGTGGATTGATGGCGAGAACCCGCGCCTGTGTTAAGCGATTGGATTGGGATCTGCAATTGAAGGAGATTAAAGTCACCATCATTTCATATGTAGATCAAACTCTTCAGGTTTCATGTAAATATGCGGACAATGGATATCGGACTTCCAGAGGAGAAAGAAAACAGGCACAAGACAAAGTGGAAATAGGAGAAAATGAAGAAATAACTATTTCATTTATAGCAGACTAATTTTGAGAGATATTCTCACAAGGAAGAGAAACTTAACAATATACGAGATATGATTGATAGAATGTGGGCAGCTGATTAGGGGGAATGGCTTTTATTCTAATCCAATTTTCTACAATGACTGTCTATGCATATGCTATAAGAGAGGCTAAACGGTATTCTGCAAAACTCTTGGATAAAGTTGTAGGAATGAATTAGGAACAAAAACTGAATAAGAAAAACTTTCCCTTGTAACTTGCCCATGAGGGCAAAAACAAGGGAAAAGGATACATTGGCATAGCGCAAAGCCTTGAAAATAGGGGAAGCTAGTCTTCCGCGGTGCTTTTTCGTGTCTTGCTATTGTGGATGATTAAGGTATGAATCTATTTTGCATAGTTCGGCAATGTTTGATGAGCTGGGAAAGTCAGTATGAGCACCGTTCCATTTCCTGCTCCGTTCTCAGTTCCATCCCCTGTTTCTGAGCGAATCTGCAGCTCGATTTCCAGACAATCGGCCAGTTTGCGGCAAAGATACAGTCCCATCCCTGTGGAGCCGCCCCGGGTGCGTCCGTTGCTGCCTGTAAAACCCCGGTCAAAGACACGGGGCAATTCGTGGGCGGGGATGCCGATACCATTGTCGCGCACGATCAACTGCACCCGCTGTCCCAGCGGTTTTGCCGACAGCGTAATCACCGGATGTTCGTTGCGGTAGCGGGCGGCGTTTTGCAGCAGTTGCCCCAGAATAAAGCCTGCCCATTTCTCGTCGGTGTAGACACTTTGCTCCAGATGTTCCGTCTCTACCCGGACATTGCTCTGGATCAGCAGAGTACGGTGGCGGTCGATAGCCTGAGCCACTATATCCGCGAGGCTGACCGGACGAATGATAAAGTCCTTCTCGGGGCTTTCCGCCCGGGCATAGAAGAGAGCGCGCTCCACATGAGCCTCAATCTGGGCCAGTTCCCGGGAGAGCTTTTGCCGCGTTGCGGGGTCAGCGCTGCGGCAGATCAGCCCTGCCGCCGTGATGGGTGTCTTGATTTCATGAACCCAGCTCTCCACATATTCCCGATACTCCTGTCCGGCAGCCCGGGCATCGGAGACAGCGCCTATCATGGCTTTCCCGGCTCTGCGGGATAAATCTAACAGCCTGCGCTCGTAGATGCTCCGGGCCTCTGGGATACACTCAGCGAACAGATACTTTTGGTCCAAACTGTCCATAATACTTTCCAGCTCATGCAGACGGGAACGGCATCGGAGAAAAGCCACCGTCTGTGTACACAACAGAACCAGAAGCCATGCAACCAGTAAGAGCACAACAATCCCGCTCTCTGTTCCGGTGGCAATCAAAAAAATTGATGCAGCTGCTGCAAAAACCGCCTGAAGAACAAACTGCCCCAGGCGGTCGGATAAAAATTCAACGATTGTCATATTTATGCCTTTCTGTGCGTTATAGTGCGCATTCAAATCAATTGGTATCCCATTCCTCTGCGTGTTTTAATAAAATCCTGCAGGCCGAGCTCTGATAATTTGCCCCGAAGTCTGGTCACATTGACGCTGAGCGTGTTATCGTCAATATAAATCTGATTATCCCACAGAGCTTCGATCAAATCCGCGCGGGAGATGATTTCTCCGGCGTGTTCCATCAGACAGGCTAAAATCTGCAGTTCATTGCGGGTCAGCGCTGTTGTCCCCGCTTCTGTTGATATCGTCCCTTTCGTCAGATTGAGACGCAGGCCCCTGACCTCCATCACATCGGGCTCTGTCGCTTTGCTGCCTCTGCGGAGCACAGCCTTGATTCGGGCCATCAGTACCGGAATGCTATAGGGCTTGGTGATGTAATCATCGCCGCCCAGACTCAATGCCTGTACCTCATCCAGGCTGGAATCCCGGCTCGTGACAAAAATAATCGGCGCGCTGACAGCTTTCCGAAGCCCCATACAGATCGAAAAACCGTCCCGCCCGGGCAGTCCGATATCCAGCAGAATTAGGTCCGGGCGGTTTCGCACGGCCTGCTCTGAAACATCTGTAAAATTGGTGACCGGCAGAGGGCAGTATCCCTCGTTTTTTAATAAAAGTGCCAGTTCCTCCCGAATAGCGGGATCATCTTCCACAATCATGATTTTTTGCATTTTAGCCCATCCCCGCATGTGTTTTTGAGTTCAGTACAATGTCTAGTGCAATGTTCAGCACAATTTTAGCACAGGTAAGTAAAGCTTGTCCAGAAATGCCTTGATTGCCAATAGAGTTTATTGAAAATGGATATGTATTGTGGTACCTTAAATTTAAAGTATTTGATTGGAGCAAGAAATGTTATGTGTGAATGTGTATTTTGTCATAAAGAAAAGATAATAACAGATTTGGTATATGAAGATGAACTCGTTATGGCGTTTATGGATATGGAACCGATTAATGAGGGACATATATTATTGGTTCCAAAACAACACTATTTGGATGTTGATGAAATCCCGGATGGTGTACTGGCGCATTTGATGATTGTGTCTAAGAAAATCGTAACTGCATTAAAAGAAATATATCATCCGGATGGTTATAGCATTATGCAAAATGGTGGTGAATTTAATGATGTAGGACACTATCATCTGCATATTTTCCCGAGATATGTAGATGATGGATTTGGCTGGATATATGGCAGCGAAGAAAAGGCTGTAAATTCTAAAATTGCAGAACGGATAAGGAAACTGTTATAGGAACTCACGGGACTGCTTTTAGTACAATATTGAATTTTTATGGTAATAGTTTTGGCTGTGATGATTTTCTGAGAATTATTGATTGGATGCCATATATTATAGAATTGGATTTTGAAGGAAATAAATTGATTGGTAAGCACGAGCACTGCTATGTGGAAAAGGAATTCAAGGGCAATCAGCGTGCGGACAAGAAGTAGAGAGAAGATTCCCTGCTGTCAGCAATGGAGCGAAAAAATAGTGGGGAATGTTATAGGATACACATTGCATATAGGAGAGGTAAATTATGCCTATACCAATCGACCATCAGCTACGAGAGCAAATAACTCACGATGCATCAGTTTTTCCTGTCACATATTTTCATGATGAACTTGCCACATTGCCGAACTGGGCGGGACCTTTACATTGGCATCCCGAATTTGAGATTGCCACAGCAGTGAGCGGTATCCTGGACTTTCAAGTGGGACAAAAACACCTCACATTGGAAGCCGGAGACAGCATATTTATTAACGGTAATATACTGCATGGAATCCGGCAGGTATCCGGCGATGTACCCGACCCGATGCCCAATATCGTCTTTTCCGATATTATATTCGCGCCGGGAACCAGTGTAATCTACCAGAAATATATTCGTCCCATCGCTGGCTCTGACGCATTACCTTTTATCATGTTCAGGCACGGAAACAGCTGGCACGATGAGGTAAACCGTCTGGCGGAGGATATTTACTGTCAATTGCGAGAACGTAGCATTTGCTATGAAATGATTGTCCAACGCGACCTCAACAGTATTTTTGAATACTTATTCCGACATTTTGATGACTTGCCCAAATCCGAAGCCTCGCGCATACAAATCAACACCCAGATACGTATCCAACAGATGTTGACCTACATCTACACGCACTATGCTGAATCTGTTACCCTTGATGATATTGCGCGTGCCGCTGACATCAGCCGCAGTGAAGCAGGACGTTGTTTCAATGCATATCTGGGATGTTCGCCAGTAGACGCTTTAATCCAGTACCGGCTTCAAACCGCCTACAGGCTGCTCAGCGATACAACGCTGACTCTTCAGGAAATCAGCCATGCCTGCGGCTTCAACTCTGTAAACTATTTCAGTCGCCAATTCCGGCGGACTTATGGATATGCACCCGGTCAAAATCGCACTTTGGGAAAATAGTGCTACTTTTAGACGCTATTGTATCTTTTTGTGCCCCGTTTTAGATGATATAATGCATTCAACCAATAAAAGAAACTTAAGTTTTTGTATTGACAGACTTTGGTACACATGCTGCTGTAAGCGTGGTAACG
This sequence comes from Acetatifactor sp., assembly GCA_029055435.1. Taxonomy (GTDB): domain Bacteria; phylum Bacillota; class Clostridia; order Lachnospirales; family Lachnospiraceae; genus Acetatifactor. Next base: position 24,898 of record JAIDDH010000048.1, on the reverse strand, counting down.
AAAGGTGATTCTGCCGATGCCAACGGGTGCAATCTTGAGGGAGATACAGCTTGGCTGCAAGTTTGCAGAGTGGGTAATAAATTTCCATCTTCCGGTTGATCCGGTTGTGAGGTTGGGCTTTTAGCCCAGGCTCCGGTCGGTAATGGCGGAATCAGGGTATATGAAGATTTAAGCATCCAAAAATCAACAGTCAAAATATCAGAGCCGGAAAATAATCTTAAACATGCATTACACGGAAAGGAATTGACATGTCCGAACAACCCAACTACCGCAAGACGCTTTTGGCCTGCTATCTCGGCTTTATCACGCAGGCTATCTCCGCCAACTTTACGCCACTCTTGTTTCTGACATTTAAGAGTACTTATGGGATTCCGCTGGAAAAGATTGCACTGATTCCAACGGTATTCTACCTGACACAGTTGCTGATAGATTTTGCTGCCACAAAATTTGTAGACAAGATAGGCTACCGGATCTGTGTGGTAGTTTCCCAGGTGGTGTCCGCAACGGGGCTCATGCTGCTGGCAGTCCTTCCGGAACTGTTCCCCAGCCCCTTTACAGGAATTCTGACTGCGGTAGTATTATATGCCATGGGCAGTGGCTTGATTGAGGTTTTGGTAAGCCCTATCGTTGAGGCATGCCCTTTTGAAAACAAGGATGGCATGATGAGCCTGTTGCACTCTTTCTACTGTTGGGGAGCTGTAGGGGTAATCTTTGGTTCGACACTGTTCTTTACGGCATTTGGCGTGGCAAACTGGAAGGTACTTACGCTGATTTGGGCACTTGTGCCACTATATAACACGTTCAATTTTATCGTTTGCCCTATAGAGCGATTGGTGGAAGAAGGCAAGGGTATGCCAATTAGTAAGCTATTCCGATTGCCGCTGTTTTGGCTGTTGGTGTTGCTTATGGTATGCTCCGGCGCGTCTGAAGCATCCATGGCTCAGTGGTCATCTGCATTTACCGAGTCAGCAATGGGCGTCTCTAAAACTGTCGGTGACCTTGCCGGACCCTGTTTATTTGCTGTGCTTATGGGCATATCCCGTGTGCTCTATGGCAAGATGAGTGAGAAACTTGACCTGACAAAAAACATGTTGGTGTGTGGCGCATTGTGCATAAGCTGCTATCTACTGGCTTCCTTGTCCTCTTCGCCAATCATAGGGTTGGCAGGCTGCGCACTATGCGGCATTTCGGTAGGTATCATGTGGCCGGGTACTATCAGTATCTCCGCGCAGAAGTGTCCCATGGGAGGCACGGCCATGTTTGCATTTTTGGCTTTGGCCGGAGATCTGGGTGGTACGGTGGGGCCGTTAATGGTAGGACGCTTTTCCGGCATGGCAGGTGGCGATCTTAAGATTGGCCTGCTCTTTGCCACTATATTCCCTGCAGTATTAGTCTTCGTATTATTTATTCTGAAAAGAATGGTAGAAAATCCGTTAAGTAAGTAACAAAAGTAATTAAAATATAAAGGAATGATAATGCACCTGTTTTGCAGGCAAAGACTGATGAAAAGTATTTTTCCTTTATTGTGAAAACTCAGTTTGAAAGCAAAGATTGTTTTGACCAGTGCGGAGTGACAGATTAAAATGCTGTCGCTCCTTTATATTATAAAGAGTAGAGTGTTGTTCCTTAAGCTATTTTATTACCACAATTCCAAGGAATCCTCTGCATCTATCCACATCTGCATATTGCCATCAAGGTAAAGACGATTGAGTTTTAAGAAAGCATTTCAATCAGTTCACCATGTCGTGTATGTTTTGTGTTATAATATGTTATGAGATTTCTTTTCCCTTGTTTTTCCTTTATCAGCGCTTGTAATAACCTATGGGAAGATATAACATAAGGGAAACAGTAAGGGAAAACTCACTTTATAACAGCTAATATTTCCCTTAAAATAGGTCAAATCTCAATCGGAATTTGGTGGAGGATTGAAATGATGAAGATAGCTGTATTATCTGATATACACGGTAACTATGTTGCCTTGCAGGAGTGCATAAAATATGCATTGAATAGAGAGATAGATACGTTTATTCTGCTTGGAGATTATGTTGGGGAACTGGCGTATCCACAAAAAACAATGGATATATTATACTTCTTAAAAGAGAAGTACAACTGTTTTTTTATAAAAGGAAATAAAGAAGACTATTGGATAGATTATCAATCAAATGGAGAAAAGGGATGGAAAGAATTTGATTCAACAACAGGCTCTCTCTATTATACATATCATAATTTGACATCGAGAGATTTAGAATTTTTTAAGTCGCTTTCGCATACAGACGAGCTTGAATTTGATGATTTAATACCACTTACAATATGTCATGGTTCTCCACAAAAAGTAAATGAAAAGTTACTGCCAAATAGTGAAAAGACTTTTACAATTATGGAGGATAATGCAGCCTCATACATTCTGTGCGGACACACCCACATACAAGGCAAAGTAGAGTATAAGGGTAAGGTGATTCTTAATGCAGGTGCTGTTGGTGTTTCTTTACACGGAAAGGGTAAAGCTCAATTTATGATATTGCAAAGTTCACAAGATGCATGGGATGAAGAGTTTATTAGTTTAAATTATGACGTGGACAGTGTTATTAATGACTTACATACTTCGGGATTAAGTAAAAAAGCGCCTGCGTGGTGTAAAGTTACGGAACATTTATTAAGAGGTGGTGAAATATCACACGGAATAGTATTGGCAAAAGCAATGGCGCTATGTGAAGAAAAAGATGGAGAATGCAATTGGCCAAATGTACCAGAAGAATATTGGAATTTAACAATAAGCAAATTACTGGATAATTAATTTCCAGTTTGTGGAGTAGTTAATGGGAACACTTTTCCGAAAAGGGAGAAAATATTTAGAAAGTGATTTGTGAGAGCGAAACAGGAACACATTATGACAAGAGTATATTTTGTGCGTCATGCACAACCGGAACATGCGTGGAAGGAAGATAGAACAAGGCCATTGACGGAAGAAGGCAAGAAGGATTCGGCCATTGTGTTGGAATTTTTTAAGGATAAGAAAATCGATAGGTTTTATTGCAGTCCTTACAGGCGAAGTATAGATACCATTCAAGATGCCGCTGCATATTTCAAAAAAGAAATAATAACAGATGAGCGGTTGAGAGAACGGGAAAAAGGGCCTGATGGTAATAACCATGGGATGTTTCAGAAACGCTGGGCGGATCATGATTATCATGAAGAGGGTGGAGAATCTATTGCTATGGTTCAAAAGCGTAACATGGAAGCCTTGAATAAGATTTTATCAGATAATCCGGATAAGGAAATTGTTATAGGAACCCATGGGACGGCTCTTAGTACAATATTGAATTTTTATGATAATAGTTTTGGCTGTGACGATTTTCTGAGAATTATTGATTGGATGCCATATATTATAGAATTGGATTTTGAAGGAAATAAATTGCTTGGTAAGCACGAGCACTGCTATGTGGAAAAGGAATTCAAGGGCAATCAGCGTGCGGACAAGAAGTAGAGAGAAGATGCTTTTGAGGCGGAAAGGATGGCACCATGCGATATCCAAGAAAATTAAGAAAAGGTGACAAAGTAGCAATCGTAAGCTTATCAAGTGGAATGTTAGGCGAAGATTTTTGCAGTCACAATATAGAAATAGGTGTAAAAAGATTAAAAGGGTATGGCTTGGAGCCTGTATTCATGCCAAACGCTTTAAAGGGGATTGATCATTTACATGCACATCCTGAAGCAAGAGCAAAAGATTTAAAAGATGCTTTTTTAGATGAGTCCATTGCGGGGATTATTTGTGCAATAGGTGGTGATGATACATATAGACTTTTGCCTTGTTTGATGGAAGATGCAGAGTTTATCCAGGCCGTAGAAAAGAGTCCTAAATTATTTACCGGTTTTTCTGACACCACAATTAATCATTTAATGTTTTATAAACTTGGATTATCTACATATTATGGTCCAAACTTTATATGTGATTTGGGTGAAATCTCGAATGAGATGTTGCCGTATAGTAAGAAAGCTTTTGAGGCTTACCTAGAAGGAAATGAAACCAGTGAAATTGTATCCAGTGAAATCTGGTATGAGGAAAGAACAGATTTTTCCAGAACAGCAATGGGAACTGATAGAATCGCCCATAAGGAAGAAAGAGGATTCGAACTTCTGCAAGGCAGTGAAGTTTTTCAGGGTGAGTTATTAGGCGGATGTCTGGAAAGTTTTTATGATATATTGACAGCAACCAGATATGAGGATGAAAAGGATGTCTGTGAAAAATACGGATTATTTCCAAGTAAAGAAGAGTGGGCGGGAAAAGTATTATTTATAGAGACAAGCGAAGAAAAGCCTGTGCCGGAACTTTTTGAAAAGGAGATAATTGCACTTAGGGATAAAGGGGTATTCGATGTAATCAGCGGAGTTTTGGTCGGGAAACCGCAAGATGAAACTTATTATCAGGAATATAAAGATATTCTTATAAAAGTGATAGATAACGAGAAACTTCCGATCGTTTATAATGTGAATTTTGGACATGCTACGCCTAGATGTGCGTTGCAATACGGTGTCATGGCAAAGGTAGACATGACACAGAAAAAGATATATTTGAATATAGTTAAGAGTTAAGAATTGTGAGACAAAATGCGAGATAAGGGAGCTGGAGATGAAAAGGAAATGCGGGAAGGCACATGAGTCAATATTATCAAAAGGTCGGGGAACCGTCATTCTGGCAGTTTGTATGGCAATTGTCATGTTTGCGCTGACAGCCTGCGGCGGGGAGCAGACAGATTCTGCAGGAAGTTCAGAGGATGCGGGGACGGGAAATTTGGCGGACTCCGATGCAGTATCTTCGGGAGTAGACGTTGCGGACAGGGAGTCAGAGGAATTTCCAGAGGAGAAGGGCGGTGCAGAACTGCCTCAGCCCTATGCCAAGTACATGGAAATCATGGAGCAGATCATGATGGAGGGGCATGACTCCAACGGAAGAGAGTATTATTGGAATGACTCATGGAACTTTGAAAATAATTGTTTTGCTATCCTGGATGTGGATAATGACGGAAAGCAGGAATTGCTCTTTAATTTTAATGAGAGCTATATGGGGAATATGTGCGAGGTGGTATATGAGTATGATGAGGAGACAGACATACTGCGGGAGGAACTGTTGACATGGGTGAGCACAAACTATTACAGTAACGGCATGGTAAAGGTAGATGCGTCCCACAATCACGGAAAAGACCCTGCGGGCAGGGGGGTATGGCCTTACACGGTATATCAGTATGATGAAGAACGGGACAGTTATCAATTATTATATTCGGTAGATTCGTGGGATGGGCAGGTTTATGAAGAAGATTTCCCAGACGAACTGGATATTGATGGGGACAAGTTGCTGTATTATGTTATGGTGGAAGAGTCTGCCGGAAGCGGTGACATGATTATTTTTGACTGGGAAGAATATAGCGCCTGGGCGGAGAAACTGATACCTGAGTGGAGCAGGATGCATGTGTCCTATCACAGGATGACGGAAGACTTTATGGAGAGAGTGCAAAGTGCTTATGTGCAGGCGGTGTCCTATGCGGCACAGGCGGATGAATGGTTTGTTGGGGAGGAGGCCGGTCCTGTTTCCAGCGATTATCTGCTGTATGATCTGGACGGTGACGGCGATTTGGAACTGACAGTAAGCGTTATGCAGGGAACGGGAAGATACTCTTACAATAATTTTTATGATTTGGATGACAATGGGAAAGTGACGGAGCTTGAGCTGGTAAAGCTGTGCGGCAGTAAAGAGTGGGAATGGACAGGGGACTTTGACATTGGAGGCCGGACGCGCATCCAGGCATATCAGGATGATAACGGTATAATTTACTATGAGGGAAATGATTATTGCAGGGAAGGAATATACGGGGGCGAGGATGAGACCGGGTTCTATTATCTGAAGGACGGCGTCGTGTATCAGGATTCCATCCGGCGTCGGACGGAAATCTTTCATGAGGAGGATGGACAGGAGGATGAAATTTATTATTACAGCATATCATTAGATGAAGGCGGGGCGGCAATAGACGAAAAGGAGATCACAAAAGAACAGTACGAGGCAATACATGAAGAGTATATCAGGGAAATGGCAGAAATCAGGGTATACCAGAATTGGTGCTATTTTTGGTGGGACGAGATAGCACAGGGAGAGATTTCGGAAGAAGCCATATGCCGGAAACTTTTTGAAAGTGTGTTAGGGAGCGAGTGATTGCTCCCTTTGTTTATACAATCAATGCCACAACGGCACTTGTGCTGTCTTCGTTTATTGGGTATAATGGATGTTATATGAAACAGGTGCGAGAATCCAATAAGCATATATAATATGCATTACAAAAAGGAGACGGCGATGTCAGATTTATTTGATGATAACAACGAGGATAGAGAGGAGCAGCAGTCCGGTCAGGAGGACAAGGACACCTCCGCCACGACAGGGGCGGGCAAAAGCGATGACAGTGAGTACGAGGATGTGTGCTTTATCTGCCGCAGGCCGGAATCGAAGGCGGGCAGGATGTTTAAGCTGCCCAACAATATCTGTGTCTGCGACGACTGCATGCACAAGACTATGGAGACGGTGAGCCAGTTCGACTATCAGGGGATGTTGAACAATCCCGACATCCAGAAGGAGTTTGACGAGATATCCAAACAGAACGGTTTTCCCAATATCAGCTTTGTAAATCTGGCTGATTTGCGCGGGGAGGGCGGAATCCCCAACAAACAGAAGCCCAAGAAGCGCAAGGAGGCCAAGACTCCCGCGCTGGATATCCGCAATATCCCTGCGCCCCACAAAATCAAGGCGAGTCTGGACGAGTATGTGGTGGGGCAGGAGCATGCAAAAAAAGTGATTTCCGTTGCGGTATACAATCACTATAAGCGTGTGGCTACCAACTCCATGGACAGCATTGAAATCGAGAAATCCAACATGCTGATGATCGGTCCCACCGGCTGCGGCAAAACATATCTGGTGAAAACGCTGGCAAGGCTTTTGGATGTGCCGCTGGCCATCGCCGACGCCACTTCTCTGACGGAGGCGGGCTATATCGGGGATGACATCGAGAGCGTGGTCTCCAAGCTTCTGGCCGCGGCGGATAATGATGTGGAGAGAGCAGAGCAGGGAATTGTATTCATCGATGAGATAGACAAGATTGCCAAAAAGAAGGAGACGCACAGCCGGGATGTCAGCGGCGAGAGCGTGCAGCAGGGATTGCTGAAGCTTTTAGAAGGGGCTGAGGTGGAGGTGCCTGTGGGAGCAAACAGCAAGAATGCTATGGTGCCCCTTGCCACCGTCAACACCCGCAATATCCTCTTTATCTGCGGCGGCGCATTCCCGGAGCTGGAGGATATCATAAAGGAGCGTTTAAGCAAGAGCGCGTCCATCGGTTTTGGCTCGGAGCTCAAGGACAAATATGACAAGGATAAAAACATCTTGTCCAAAGTCGCGGTAGAGGATATCCGCAAGTTCGGCATGATTCCTGAGTTTATAGGCCGCCTTCCCATCATTTATACGCTGGAGGGACTCAGCAAGGAGATGATGGTGAAGATTTTGAAGGAGCCCAAGAACGCCATTTTAAAGCAGTATCAGAAACTTCTGGAGCTGGACGAGGTGAAGCTGCAGTTTGCGGACGAGGCGCTGGAGGCCATCGCCGAGAAGGCCATGGAGCGCGATACCGGCGCAAGGGCACTGCGTTCCATCATCGAAGAATTCATGCTGGATATCATGTATGAGATTCCCAAGGATGACAATATCGGAATCGTCACCATTACCCGGGAGTACATTGAAGGCACCGGCGGGCCTATTATCGATATCCGAAGCAATCTGATCAATGAATTTTCCGTGGAAGAATTAAAATAATTGTAACAGTTCAGCCTAAAATATTGCGAATGCCAATCCAACAGTGTCGGCGGAAGAATACCTGGATGGTTTAGCCGACGGGCTGCGGTTGGGTGTTTTCTAATAGTGCGGTTATAGTATCTTGCAATTTGCGGGTCGGCACTAAGATGCATCCATGCATCGTAGTGCCTGAAATGCGCATCCATGCGCATTTCACCCTGGTTTCTGACGCGCACTATAAGAAAACGCACCAACCTTCGCCAAAGCCCGCTAAACCATCCATGTATTCTCCCTCGACACCGACTGAATATAGTTCTCGCAATGTTTCAGGCTGAACTGTTACAAATAATGAGAAGAAGTTTAAAAAACCTATTGACAAATACGGAAATTCTGTTATCATAAACATATGAACAGTTGCTCATATGAATGAATAAACATAAAATGTGCAGCATATATGCTGTGAGGAGTAAAGGAGGAACTTTTTATGAAGAAAACCTACAAAATCGAAGTGGACTGCGCCAACTGCGCGCTGAAAATGGAGGAGGCTGCCAAGACCGTGGACGGCGTGAAGGATGTGGTGGTAAGCTTCATGACCCAGAAGATGAATGTGGAATTTGCGGAAGGGGCGGACGACAAGGCTGTGATGCAGGCGGTTCTGAAGGCTTGCAAGAAGGTAGAGGACGACTGCGAAATCTATTTATGAGCTAAATGCCCGGCTGTGCAGCCGGGCATTTTCAGAATCGAGGTGTTAAGTTATGACAAAAAAGCAGAAAAAAATGCTGGGCAGGATTCTTTTGGCGATAGTTTTACTGATCGGTCTCCATTTCCTGCCGGTGGAGGGACCGGTTAAGCTTGTATTGTATCTGATTCCTTATATGGTTATCGGCTATGATATTTTGCGCAAGGCGTTTCTAGGACTGCTGCACAGAGAAGTTTTTGACGAGAATTTCCTGATGGCGGTGGCCACCGTGGGAGCCATTCTTCTGGGAGAATATCAGGAGGGTGTGGCAGTTATGCTCTTCTATCAGATCGGGGAGCTGTTTCAGGCGGTGGCTGTCGGCAAGAGCCGCAGGAATATCAGCGCGCTGATGGATATCAGGCCGGATTTTGCAAATATCGAAAACGAAAACGGAAAGCTGGAGCAGGTGTCCCCGGATGAGGTGGCTGTGGGCACGATCATCGTGGTGTGTCCCGGCGAGAAGGTGCCCATCGACGGATGTGTGACGGAGGGCAGTTCCACTTTAAACACCAGCGCACTGACAGGTGAGAGTGTGCCCCGGGAGGTTGCCGCAGGGGATGAAATTATCAGCGGCTGTGTGAATCTGACGGGACTTTTGAAGATAAGGACAACCAAAGAGTTCGGGGAATCTACGGTCTCCAAGATATTGGATTTGGTGGAAAATTCCAGCATGAAGAAATCCCGCTCGGAAAATTTCATCACCAAGTTTGCGAAATACTATACCCCTGCAGTCTGCTATGGAGCGCTGGCGCTGGCTGTCATACCTCCGCTGGTTCAGATACTCATGGGCAATCCCGCGGCGTGGAGCATGTGGATTACCCGTGCTCTGACCTTCCTGGTTATCAGTTGTCCCTGTGCGTTAGTCATTTCTATTCCGCTAAGCTTTTTTGGAGGTATCGGAGGAGCTTCCGCCTGCGGTATACTGGTGAAGGGTTCCAACTATCTGGAGGCATTGGCGCAGACGGGCTGCGTGGTGTTTGATAAGACCGGAACGCTGACAAAGGGTGTCTTTCAGGTCGCGGAGGTAGCTCCGGCGCAAGAATGGACAGCCGGGGAAACCGATCCTTTTCAGATGCTTTTATATTATGCGGCCCATGCGGAGAGCTACTCAAGTCATCCCATCAGCAAGAGTCTGCGGGAAGCCTTTGGCGCGGACATAGACAATGAACGAGTGACGGAGGTGGAAGAGATTGGCGGAGAGGGCGTTACTGCCAGAGTGGACGGCCACGAGGTGGCTGCGGGCAATGCCAGACTGATGCGAAGGCTGGGGCTTGACTGCGCGGTACCGGCCGGAATCGGCACGGTGGTGCATGTGGCGGTGGACGGCGTCTATGCGGGATATATTCTGATTGCCGATGTGATGAAGGAGACTGCCGGGGAGGCCATTGCGGCTCTGAAGAAAGCCGGTGTGAAAAAGACTGTGATGCTCACCGGGGATGCTAAGGCCGTGGCGGAGCATGTGGCTGAAAAGCTTGGCGTGGATGAGGTACACAGTGAGCTGCTGCCCGCAGACAAGGTGGAACGAGTAGAAGAGCTTCTGCAGAAAAAGAATCGCAAAGAAAAGCTTGCCTTTGTGGGGGACGGCATCAATGATGCCCCTGTGCTCTCCCGGGCGGATATCGGAATCGCCATGGGAGCTATGGGCTCCGATGCGGCCATCGAGGCGGCGGATATCGTTCTCATGGATGACAATCCTGCGAAAATCGCGCTGGCCATGCGCATTTCCAGAAAATGCCTGCGCATTGTCTATGAAAATATTGTGTTTGCACTGGGCGTGAAGGCACTGTGCCTGATTCTGGGCGCTCTGGGCATCGCAGGCATGTGGATGGCAATTTTTGCGGATGTGGGTGTCATGGTGATTGCCGTGCTCAATGCCATCCGCTGCCTGAAGATAAAATAGATATCAGGAAAGATTTTTAGTGGGTCACATATATTAAATTAAAATGCGACCATGGTGGCTCTATGGACTGTAAGGATAAAATTCTTTCCAATGATTATTACGACCTTATCGCGGATTATCCGCTGGCTTTGCTTGACACGACAGACTATGATTTATGCTATGTGGAAGTGGCTGGCACTTATAATCTGATTTATATCAACAGCGTGGGAATCCCCAGACTGTTAGACAATCTGTACGATTATCAGAATATTCCCAAATTGTATGGATTGATGGAAGATACGGGCGTGGCGCCGGGCTTTAATCCGAACAATTTAATTGCCAGCGGCATTACTCAGGTGCAGAGCGCGCCCCTGAATCTGACGGGCCGGGGTGTGGTGTTATGCTTTATTGACACTGGTATCGACTACACAAATGAAGTGTTTCGGGACGTAAACGGAGACAGTCGTATTCTGGCTATCTGGGATCAGACCATACAGGATGGCACGCCTCCGGAGGGTTATCTTTTCGGAAGCGAATATAAAAGGGAGGATATCAACCGGGCTTTGCAGTCGGAGGATCCCTATTCCATTGTGCCTTCCAGAGATGAGATCGGACATGGCAGCTCTATGGCGGGAGTTGCCGCAGGCAGCAGGCTGGGAGGCGGTTATATCTATCAGGGAGCTGCGCCGGATGCGGATATCGTGGTGATAAAGCTCAAAGAGTGCAAACCCTATTTGAGAGAGTTTTATATGGTGCCCGAGGGCGTCCCAGCCTACCAGGAGAATGACCTTATGCTGGCGGTAGAATATGCGAATTCCTTTGCCCAAGTGTTTAGACGTCCGGTAGTGATCTGCATCGGAGTGGGAACCAATATGGGAGATCACAAGGGAAGTTCTTTCCTTTCCCGCTATCTGAACAGTGTGGCGGTGGAGCGAAGCAGGGCTGTGGTAGTCTGCGGCGGCAACGAGGGCAATGCGGCACATCACTATCTGGGCGTTTTGCCTGCCCGCACTGATGCCACAGTGAGCAGTCTGGATGTGGAGATTCGGGTGGAAGCGCAAGCCAGAGGCTTTTATATGGAGCTGTGGGGAACGGCGCCGGATATCTTTAACGTGGGCATCCGAACTCCCGGCGGAGAGACGATTGCCCCGGTTCGTCTGGGGTTACGTCAGAGCATTACCTATGGATTTGTCTATGAGAAGAGCCGCGTTACGATTGACGGCACACTGGTAGAACCGGCCTCCGGGGAACAGCTGATCCGTTTCCGGGTGGAGGACCCCACGCCGGGTATCTGGACTTTTCGGGTGAATTCGGTGGGGGATGTACACAACGGAGAGTTCAATATGTGGTTGCCCATTACTAACTTTATGAATGCGCAAATTTATTTCCTTGAGCCCAACCCCTATACCACTCTGACGGAGCCTGCCATGGCGACGGATATCATCAGTGTGTCTGCCTACAATGCGGAGAATAACAGCTTTTATACGGAATCGGGAAGAGGCTTTAACCGGATGGGAATTTCCTGTCCTGATTTTGCGGCGCCGGGAGTCAATGTGTCCACTATTTTTGGCAAATCCACAGGAACCAGTCTGGCCGCCTGCATTGCGGCGGGGGCGGTGGCACAGTTCATGCAGTGGGCTGTGGTGGAGCGCAACAATACGAATGCAGAGACCAAGGAAATCAAGAATTATTTTATCAGAGGCGCATCCAGAGATGCTTCGCTCACTTACCCCAACAGGGAATTCGGCTACGGCCGCCTGAACATCGCAGGGGTGTTTGATGCCATGATCGGCGTGTGACAAAGGGGACAATTTCTGACTGACAGCAATATATTTGATAACAGGCTTTTAAAAGGCAGGAAATCCTACTATTAGGAACCTGCCTTTTTTGCGCGCCAAAGAAAAAGCGCCAGATGAACAGCCTAAGTGCAGTTGTTATTTGGAATATTTCACGTTATAATTTAAGAGTATTTTATGATTGGATGCAATTTCAGAAACAATAACTATACATTGAGGATAAGTATCGGGAATACCTTATGTGTGCCCATGGTTGTCACAGAGGAAATGGGAGGATATCTATAATGTACAAAAATAACGATAAAAAATCCGGCAGGGGATATAGAAGCTTTTGGTTGTCACTGATTATGGCATTGATTTTATTATCAGCATGCGGCCAGTCCAAGGAGACGGTAGATGAATCCTCGCAGTCAGATATTTCAAGCTTTCAAAGTACAGAGGAGGATGTTTTTGAAGATGCTTCCGCAATGCTCTCTGCCGGAGACAGTTTAGACGAGGAAGAAGTCCTTTTTTATGAGAATGCATATGAAGCCTATCGCGAGAAATGTCAGGAGTTGAGCGAAAAGTATGGAAACGGCAGGATTGTCGAGCACACTGTCGATACCGGCCGTTGGGAAAGCGGCTGTTGTTACATGAGCGGGCTGTGTTTTGTGGACTTGATTGATTTTAACGGCAGCGAGGTTAAGGATTTGCTGGTGGTGTATTCCCAAGGGGAGAATACGGGAGTCAACAGTCAGGGTATGGAAATTCCTCAGGCGGGAAATTACTGCGTGGAGGTCTGGACGTATGAGGAGGGGCGGCTGAAGCTTCTCGTATCGGCAGACCATGTGAGCAGTTATCCGGCTTATAGAAATAGCTCTTGGGATACAGACAATTGTTTTCTGACAGTGTATGAAAGCGAATATGACAAAACGGCGGTGATCCAGATATATGAGGAACGTCCGGAGGGAGAGGTATTTACAAATTATTATTGTTCGATACACTATGACAGCTATGAGCTGCAATGCGATATTTATAGTTCCGAGAACGGGAAATTCTACAAAAACGGCGAAGAAATTGACTGGCCGTATTACTGTTACAGGGTGTGTGATTATGACACAATCCTTGCCGGCGTGCAGTTGTCCTCATCAGAATATGGCAGGGATAGGCTTGCGAAATTTGGAGTGGATATGTCTTATGGGCTTGTCCGGTCCGAGGAAAACATGCAGGGGCTGTCCGGTGAAACTTTTCAGTCTATGATGAAGGTCAGCGGCGAGTATTTTGGAGCCTATATGCGGACATTGTTGGAAATACGGCGCGATACCGTTGAAGAAGGGTTCGGTTCCAGGGAGCCTGAATTTACTCTGTATGATATGGACGGCAACGGAGTGCCGGAGCTGATTGTGAATATAGCTCCCAACGAGGCGGGATCAAGTTGTCAGGTGTATACCTGCGTCAGAGATCGGGTGGTACAATGTGGTGAGGGGGCCAGCGGGCATTCGACATTTTACAAGGGGCCCGGGGGCGGCCTTGTGCGAACGGAAGGCCATATGGACATATACAGTTATGAAAAGTGGGACTTGCAGGGGACGGAGCTTGTGATAACAGAATTTGCGGAGGGCACGGCTGAACATCAGGTAGGTTATCCGCCTTTGGATGACTATGGCTATCAGGCTTATGACAGTGAGGTGTGGTTCTGGAGCGGGGACTTGTCAACACTGTTATATATGTCCGGCCTGGACGCTCAGGAGTCTTTGCAGAAGTTTGAGGAGGCGGTTTCGGCCACAGCAGATACGGATTATCAGTATGTTTATGAGGACTTGGATCATGACGGTGAGAAGGAATTTGTGGCAGTGGTCGAGGGACGTGAGGTATGGTATTGCAGCGGTGACAGCTCACAGTGCGAGATGGTATATATGATAGGTCAGAAACTGGAACGTTATAAACTGAAAATTTTAAGACCGGAAGGAGAGACCCATGTGGCAGTCAATGCTTACAATACGTTTGGGAACTACCATTATTACTCTATCCTGGCACTAAAGGAGGGGAAAATCGAAAGCCTTGTGTCGGATAACATAGGATATGTATATGGAAACGGCGACGGGGACATCGTTTTGGAAATCCAGAACTATGACGGTCACTATGAGGCGGAATGGGGTATCTATACTACACATACATGGAAAGATACTTATCTGTATTATGACGGAAAAAAATACAGAGAGTATGCCGCGGCTGTACTGACTGAGGAAGAATTTTTAAAATTGTATGATAATGGTACCGAGGTTTTGGATAAGATAAGGCAAAGCAGGAAGCTTGCGGAGGGAGAGAGTCTGGAAATTACATCGATTTTTGTGCGGGGGAACGGTATCGTTCAGATACAGTGCGAGCATAGATATGCAAATGGAGACATTGCTTTCTTTTATTATGAGCTGAAAAGTGATGAAAACAATAAGCTGTCCGGAGGGGAAGAATTAAATTATGGACAGATGTATGTGCAGCTGTCGGGTTTGGAGGCTGTCTATCCGGTTTTACCCAGATAGAAAGTCTGTTGCTGCATCTCTGTGAAGAAGGCCTGTGGGCATGAACCCGCAGGCTTTTTCATATATTGTACCAAAACGAATCTATGAGAATGTCTATGGAAGAGATACTGAACAAATATGTCTGGGGCAGCAGGCTGTTTTCAAAAAATGTAGTCCCCACCTTATGCTTTCTCGCGGCGGCCTTTCTGTTGGGAAGGACACTGGCGGGAGCCGTGGAAGAAAATAAAGTCGGGGAGGGCGGAAGAGAGCCCGAATATCGACAGACAGTGGCTTCCGTGAGGGCGCGGGGGGAGACGATTTCACTCCAACAGTCCCAGACATGGGGACTGCTCTTTACGGAGAATTGGGGCCTGGGTTTTGGAGAGTCCGGGAAGTGTCCCACGGGAAACAGCTCTGCGCAGGAACTCCAACAATACAATGCCTATTATGTGGAGGAGACAAAAGAGAAAAAAATATATCTCACCTTTGATTGTGGCTATGAGAACGGCAATACGGAGGCGATTTTGGATGCGCTGAAAAAGCATAATGTATCAGCCACCTTTTTTGTGGTGGGGCATTATCTGGAGTCTGCCCCGGATCTGGTCAACCGAATGGTGGACGAAGGACATACCGTAGGCAATCACACCTATCACCACCCTGATATGTCCAAGATTTCCGATGCTGCATCCTTCCAGAAAGAGATGGATGATGTGCGCACTCTCTATAAGGATATAACAGGGGAGGAGATGAAGATGTACTATCGTCCACCCCAGGGAAAATACAGCGTCGCCAATCTGCAGATGGCAAAGGATTTGGGCTATTCCACCTTTTTCTGGAGTCTGGCCTATGTGGACTGGAATGTGGACAGTCAGCCCAGCCATGAGGAAGCCTTTGGAAAGCTTACCAAGCGCATTCATCCCGGGGCGATTGTACTGCTACATAACACTTCCAAGACAAACGGAGAGATACTGGATGAGCTGCTGACCAAATGGGAGGATATGGGGTACAGCTTCGGCACATTAGAGGAGTTGCTTGCGGCACAGGCAGGATAAATGTCTCGCATTTGTTTATATATTATGATAGAATGTGTAGAGTAAAATAGATGTATTGTGGTCACAAGAGGATAAAGAGAAGATGAAAAATGTTTTTTTGAAATGTGTTTGGAGATATAGTCCGCTGTTTTTGCTGGAGCTTGTGTTGGCCTGGGTGTTGGCCAGGGCTGTGGTGGAAGGCAACAGTCTGATTGGGGCTGCGGTGGATAGTCTGTTGGCCGGAGAGGGAGTGGAGTACACTTCCTTTTTGGCATATCTGCTGATTCTCACGGGAATCGGATTTCTGGCCTCCTTTTTCAAGAGTCTGGCCGCTTCACATTTCAGCATCAGGGTGCAGACCCGCTACAAGACTCTGGTGGCTCAGAAGCTTTATCGATTGGAATATCGCTATTTTGATGAGAATGGTTCCGCCACCGTCATCAATAAAATGAATGCCGACATTGCGGAGGCGGATTCGCTTCTGAGTGAAAGTCTGCCCTTTATCTGTACGGATGCAGTGGCTGCAGTGACTTATGCGTTTTATGTGGCTTCCATCAATCGGTCGCTTCTGTTGGTTATGCTGCTCTGCTATCCGATAGTGCTCTGGATTACGAACCGTGTGGTGAAGAAGCTGAAGAGTCTGAAAAAAGTACATCGGCAGAAGTCGGATAATATCACGGAGATTGCCCAGGACTGCATGAGCGGCATTCTGGTGCTGCGGGCATTTGGGGCGGAGGAGCATTTCGGGAAAAAGCTGGCGCGGGCGGCGGATGATCTGGTGGAGAATGAGGAGAAGCGCACCCGCACATCCAATAACGCCATCTTAATCCGCAGGATTCTGGGCTGGATGCCCAATATCATCTGTGCAATTTATGCCTATGTGCTGGTGACCAGAGGGGACGTCAGCATCGGCGGGCTGATGACATTTATTTTGATTTTAGGAAGATTTGTGGATTCTTTCGTGGGGCTGCCCTTCGACGTCGTGGATGCAAGGGAGCACTGGGTCTGCATCCGCCGTGTGGAGGATATCCTGCAGCAGCGGGATGAGGAGAGCGGTACGGAAATCTGCGGACTGAAGGATGCGGATGCGCTGGTCTTTGACAAAGTCTCGTTTGCTTATACAAAGGATGTGCCGGTGCTTCGGGAAATTTCCTTTCGGATTCCAAATGGCAGTACCGTGGCTTTCGTGGGGGATTCCGGCGGAGGAAAGAGCACGATATTTCACCTGTTGTGTGGATTTTACAGACCCTGCGGGGGAGACTATTTATTGTATGGAAAAAATTTTCGGGACTGGAATGTGGAGGCGGCCAGAGAACAGATTGCTTTGGTTTCTCAGAATGTATTTCTGTTTCCGGATACTATCCGGGCCAATGTGGCTTACGCCAATCGGGCGGCGGATGACGAGGCAATCAGGGAGGCCTGTCGGAATGCGGGCATCCATGATTTTATCATGAGCCTGCCCGAGCAGTATGACACGGAGGTGGGTGAGCGGGGCGTGCTGCTCTCCGGCGGCGAGCGCCAGCGAATTTCCATCGCCAGAGCCTTCCTGAAAAACGCGCCCATCCTTTTGATGGACGAGCCCACCTCCGCGGTGGATGTGGAGACGGAAAGTCTGATTCAGGCGGCTATGGAGAGGCTTTCTGAGGGCAGGACCTGTGTGATCATCGCCCACAGGCTCTCCACGGTGCGACATGCGGACAGGATTCTGGTGCTCAAGGACGGAGTCATCGCCGAGAGCGGAACCCATGAGTCTCTCATGGCCGGAAATGGAATTTATACGGCTATGTACGGTGAGGAGGAAGCGTAGATGAAGCTGACAAAACTGTTTTTTCGTGTAATGAAAATCATGGGCAGCCGCTGTGTGATTTATCTGTTGGGCATTTTTTTCATGAGCACCGGCTGGGCTATGTTTACGGTCATGTCCTCTCTTTTGGTGAAAAATGTGGTGGATGCCGCTCAGACAGGAGATACGCACAGGATGCGCAATGTCATTATCGGCAATATCCTGGGCGGCGTGCTGTCCATGGTGATTTATCGCGCCGCGGCCATCGCTTATAATGTGGAGGCAAAACGGGCCTACGGAAAGCTCTGCAAGATTCTCTATGCGCATGAGGTGCGGCTTCCCTACGCATACTATGAGGAACACCACAGTGGTGATTTTATGTCCAAGCTTTCGTATGATATGGAGAAGGTGGGCAGTATTTACGGTTCCCGTCTGCGCAGGACTGTTGCGCCGATTCTGCAGGTGTTGGTATATCTGGTGCCTATGCTGATGCTGAGCTGGCAGATCACACTGTGTCTGGTGGGAGTGAATCTGATGATGCTTCTCATCAACGGCGTGTTCATCAAGCCCATGAAGCGTGTGTCAGCAGAGTTGGCGGCCACAAACGGCAAGATGACGGAGAAGCTGTCCAATCTCCTTCAGGGTATGGAGCAGGCCAGAATGTATGCGGCGGGCAAGGATACCGTTGTGGAATTCGTGGAGCAAAATAAGCTCTACGCAAAGAAAAGTAATCGCAAAATTCTTTTCACCGCATGTCTGGAGAGCGCAAATAACGGGTTTGATCTGCTCTGTGCCCTCGCGTTCCTCATGGTGGGAATTTCTTTTGTGGCACAGGGGCATACTACCCTTGGAGCTTTGACGGCTATCTATAGTCTCTATGGCAATTTCTCCAATCAGTTTCTGCAACTGGGAAGATATCTGCCTGAGCTGGTGGGATGTCTCGCCAACGCCGACAATATTTTCAAATTTCTGGAGGAGACGGAAGAGCCTGAGAGCTGGTATGGAGACGGCGCTTCGGAAATGCAGGGTGATCGGGCTGATACCGCTCAAACCGCTACTGCCCGGACTGATACCTTTGGGAAGGATATACCTGCGGTGGAGATGTCTGATATCGTATATTTCTATCGACAGGATAAACCATTGCTGAACGGTTTTTCCATGCATGTGGATACGGGGGAGAGTGTGGCAATCACCGGGCCCTCGGGCTGTGGCAAGACTACGCTGTCCAAGCTCCTGCTGGGACTGTATCCCGTGAAATCGGGGGAGATCCGGCTGTGCGGAGATTCCTATGAGAAGATGAGTAATGCCGAGATCAGGCGGCGCATCGCCTATGTGCCCCAGGAGCCCTATCTCTTCCAGGGGAGCATCCGCGAGAATATCCGGGTGGGCAGAATCGATGCCACCGAGGAGGAGATTGTGCAGGCGGCAAAGCTGGCCTATGCACATGAATTTATAGAAAAGCTTGAAAATGGCTATGACACGGAAGTGGGCGAGCGTGGCGGGCGTCTTTCCGGCGGACAGAGACAGCGTATTGCCATCGCGCGTGCAATCCTGAAGGAGGCTCCGGTGATTCTTCTGGACGAGGCTACCTCTGCTCTGGACAATGAATCCGAGAGACTGGTCAATGCGGCGCTGAAGGATCTGCACGGCCAGCGGACGCTGCTCATGATTGCACACAGACCGTCCACGGTTGCCCTCGCCGACAGAATATGCGCGGTGGCCTCATCCGGACGCGAAGATTGCGGGAATTTGGCGGATATGGTATAATTGACAAGAATTAACAAGATGCAAAAGATCGGACAATAGACAGGAGACATTATGGGATTTAAAGACGTACTGAAAAAATCATTTTTAGAAGGTGTAAATGTGGCGGATTTCAGCATTACCTCCGTGGGACTGACCATCGCGGTGACGGCGGTATTGGGAATCTATATCTATCTGGTGTACCGTCTGGTCTCCAGACGAGCCTTTTACTCAAAGAGTTTCAATATTTCTCTGGTGGCCATGGCAATGATTACGGCGGCCATCATCCTGGCCATTCAGTCCAGCGTGGTCATCTCCCTGGGTATGGTGGGTGCGCTCTCCATTGTTCGTTTCCGAACTGCGGTGAAAGACCCCATGGATCTGGTGTTCCTGTTCTGGTCCATCTCTGTGGGTATCATTTGCGGTGCGGGTCTCTATGGTATGGCACTGATGCTGTCCCTGTGTGTGACGATTGTCGTGCTGCTGCTGGATTTTTTCCCCACTGCCAATGCGCCCATGCTGCTGGTATTAAACGCGCAGAATGAAAAGGTGGAGGAAGAGGTGACACAGATTGTCTCCAAATATGCGGGACACTACCGGGTGAAGTCCAGAAATCTCACCAAGAACGGTATGGATATGGTGATGGAACTTCGCATAAAAAAAGACGAGGCAGAGATGGTGCACGCCATCAATGCGCTGCCGGGTGTGGAATCTGTATCACTCTTGTGTCATGACGGGGAGAACGTGATTTAGAGAGATTTAGAGATATGAGAAGACGAAGAACAGGCCTTTTGCTGGGGGCAAGTCTGTTGATTTTACTGTTTCTGGCGGGCATATATTGTTATCAAATCTATATGGATTACCGGGTTCCTGTTTCCTATATCGACCGAGTGATGTCCGTTCCCATTGTGGAGAATCTGGATTTCTTGGACGGCAAAAGGCAGGAGACGTCCGAACAAAATCCGGGCGTCTATTTTGGGAAGGCGCTTCTGCCTTACAGCTCAGACGGAACCTTATATCTGTCTCAGGATTTTGTCAGGGAAGAGTGGGAGGGAGAGCTTACGACCGAGTCCCGGGACACTTTTCTCTGCACAATTGCGGATGCCGCATGGGAGGATAAGGCTGGGAGTATCCGGGACAATCATCATTTTAAGCTTTGGCTTGTGGGCGAGGACTGCTACTATGAACTTTCTCTGGTGGTCTGCGGCATGCCTGTCATGAGTCTGACTACAAAACGCAGTGAAGAACAGGATTTGGGAGATTATGAGACCGATCCGGACCGCTTCCACTATGATCCGGATGTGATTTATTACGGCGAAATTCAGGTATTTAACCCCAGTGTGGGCGTGTCCCGGTATGAAATTCTGGAATCTGGAGTGCGTTATTATCTGAGAGGCGATTCCAGTTCCTCTTTTGAAAAGAAGAGTTATTCCATAGGGCTGTTGGACGCCAAGGGAGAAAATATGGACGCATCCCTTCTGGGCATGCGCTCTGACAACAGTTGGAAGCTCAAGGGGATAGTGGCGGACACCAAGAAAATCCGCGAAAAGACTGCCTGCCAGATATGGGAGGAGTTTGCCCGCACCAACAGTGAGGTCAATGAGGAGGGCCCCCGCATGGAATATCTGGAGCTGGTGATAGACAATGATTATGTGGGATTTTACGGTCTGGTGGAGCCTGTGGACGCCAAGAAACTGGGGCTGGACAAAAACGATGTCCTCTACAAGTCCACTAACTGGCCGATTCCCGAAGATGAGGATATTCAGTATGCTATTGACCACCAGTGGAAAGTCATGACTTATGTCCGGATTCGATATCCGGATTCAATCACCGATTATACGAAAACATGGTATCCCATGCGGGATTATCTGAATACATTTTATCACGACGCAGGGGATGAGCGGCCCGCGGAGAGCAAGGTGTATCTGTCCAACGCGGTGGATATGCTCCTGTTTAATATGGCTATAAGCGGCAGTGACAACTATTTCAAAAATGTGTATTTTGTCGCCGACGTCAGTGAGACCGGCGACTACACCATGCGCCAGATTCCGTGGGATTTGGACCTGACTTTCGGGGAGATTGTGGGCGGCGGTTTCAGGGATAACGAGACGGTGGTATATGAGGAAGCCGCAGTGCCCTTTTTGAGAGATACCAACCCGGAGCTGATTCGGCCTTATCTGCAGGAACGCTGGGCACAGTGCAGGGAGACTTTTCTGGACACGGACAATATTCTGAACCTCATGCGGGCCAATCAGGACTATCTGTTAAATGCCGGTGTCATGGAGCGGGAAAACGAGAGATGGCCCGATTATAAAATGTCCAAGAATATCGATGCGATTGAGGACTATCAAATCAGAAGAATGAACTGGCTGGATGAGTATTTTGCTAATTATTAAAGCGCTCCAAACGGCGGCCCCTGCGGAACGGGAGAATCTATGGAACAGATTAAATATCGAAATGAATTGAAATATCAGTGCAGTGAACAGCAGCTTCAGTTGTTGGAAATGCGTATTAGGCATTTGTGTCCGCCCGACCCTCACGCCGGAGCGGACGGGCAATATACGGTGCGCAGTCTTTATTTTGACGATTACCGGAATTCCTGCTATTACGATAACGAGGACGGTGTGAACCGACGGGAGAAATTCCGTATTCGTTTCTATGATGGCAGAACCGATGTGATTACGCTGGAATGCAAACAAAAAATTGATGGGAAGAATCACAAATATGCCTGTAGAATCAGCAAGGAACAATGCGAGGCAATTCTCGGGGGACATTTTGTGCTGCCCCCGGACGCTGAACCGGTCTTGAACAAATTTTTTCTCCGTTATCACGCCGAATTTTATCGGCCCAAGGTAATTGTGGAGTATGAGCGCACACCTTTTCTCTACCGGACAGGCAATGTCCGCATTACGTTTGACCGCAATATTGCCGCCAGTTCGCGTGTGCGGGATTTCCTGAAGCCGCGCCTGATGGCAAGACCGATGATGCCCAGCGGAATGCAGCTTTTGGAGGTCAAGTATGATGAGCTGATTCCGGATTTTATATACAATGAGCTGCAGCTTGACAATCTGCAGTTGAGTGCCTACTCCAAATATTATACGGCCCGGAGAATTACCGGGAATTTTTGTATATAAAAAGGGAAGGGCTTCTGAGCCGGTGTGCTCTATTATCGAGAGGATACCGGCTCAAAGCCGGTCGGAGCAGTACAACAGATGTTTGACAAGAATATATCCTGCATCTATAATGAGAGTACATTCCTGCATTTACAGATAAATACATAAAATGCAGGGACTGACAGGCAGCAGAAGAGGTCATACGGGATTTTAATCATGGCGTAATGTACGCAACGCAGAAATGAGGAGGAACATGGACAGAGAGACAATCATTGTTTTGGATTTCGGTGGTCAATACAATCAGTTGATCGCCCGCAGAGTCAGAGAGTGCAATGTGTATTGTGAAGTACATCCCTACAATATGGATATGGACAAATTAAAGGCGATGAATCCTAAAGGGATTATTTTCACGGGCGGTCCCAACAGCGCCTACGGTGAGGACTCGCCTGTCTGCGACAGGGCTGTCTATGAGCTGGGCGTGCCTGTTTTAGGTATTTGTTACGGCTCACAGCTCATGGCCCATATGCTGGGCGGAAAGGTGGCGACGGCCCCCACCAGTGAGTACGGAAAGACTGAGGTGGAAGTGGACACAGACACTGTGCTGTTCCAGGGAGTATCGCCCAAGACAATCTGTTGGATGAGCCATACTGATTATATTGAAGCTGCACCGGCCGAATTTACTGTCACCGCACACACTCCTGTGTGTCCTGTGGCGGCTATGGAATGCCGCGAGAAGCAACTTTATGCCGTTCAGTTCCACCCGGAGGTTATGCACACACAGGAAGGCATGAAAATGCTCTCCAATTTTGTACTTCAGGTCTGCGGTTGTAAGGCGGACTGGAAAATGGACTCCTTTGTGGAGACCAATATCAAGGCTATCCGGGAGAAAGTGGGCGATGGCAAAGTCCTCTGCGCGCTGTCCGGCGGTGTGGATTCTTCTGTGGCTGCAGTCCTTCTGGCCAAGGCGGTGGGCAAGCAGCTCACCTGCGTGTTCGTAGATCATGGTCTGCTGCGCAAAAATGAGGGGGATGAAGTGGAGGCAGTGTTCGGTCCCGACGGCCCCTATGATCTGAATTTTATCCGCGTCAATGCGCAGGAGCGCTTTTATTCCAGATTAGCCGGAGTCACCGAGCCGGAGCAGAAGAGAAAGATTATCGGCGAGGAATTTATCCGCGTGTTTGAAGAAGAGGCTAAGAAAATCGGCTCCGTGGACTATCTGGTACAGGGCACCATCTATCCCGATGTCATCGAATCTGGTCTCGGAAAATCCGCAGTCATCAAATCCCACCACAACGTGGGCGGCCTGCCCGACTGCGTGGATTTCAAGGAAATTATTGAGCCGCTGAGGCTGCTTTTTAAAGATGAAGTGAGAAAGGCGGGGCTGGAGCTTGGAATACCGGAGTATCTGGTGTATCGCCAGCCTTTCCCCGGCCCCGGTCTGGGTATCCGCATCATCGGCGAAGTGACCGCCGAGAAAGTCAGAATCGTACAGGACGCGGACGCCATCTACCGCGAGGAGATTGCCAAGGCGGGAGTGGACAAAGACCTGGGACAGTATTTTGCCGCTCTCACAAATATGCGAAGCGTGGGATGCATGGGCGATGAGAGGACCTATGACTACGCCGTGGCGCTCAGAGCGGTTACGACCAGCGATTTCATGACTGCCGAGGCAGCGCAGCTGCCCTGGGAAGTGCTTGGGAAAGTGACTAATAGGATTGTGAATGAAGTGAAGGGTGTGAACCGGGTAGTGTATGACTGCACGAGTAAACCGCCCGGGACGATAGAGTTCGAGTAATACGAGAGTGTATAATTTATTTTATATGGCAGGTAATCTGTGAGATTGCCTGTCGTATTTTTACAATAATTATTTTAAGTATTTTCAGTAAAAATGTTGCCAATTAGATTTATTGGATATTATGGTGGTTTTAAAATATTGAAGAAAAAGGAGTGAATTGCTTAAGAAAAATACAATGATGGTTAAAATGATGCAGGAAATAAAAAATATTTTGGAAAAAACGCCTTATTTTTATTGTGAAATTTGTTTTATTCGGGGTTCGTTGTTGACGAATGAGTATAATAGTAATTCGGATATAGATTTATTAATAATTTCAAGTGACTTTAAATGTATGTCATATTTGAAAAGGCGCCAACTGATTCGAAAGACAATGAAAGACATGAATACGAAAATTGATGTAGATGCCATATGCCTAAGTACGGATGAATATATGCAGTTACTTTATGAGAGAAGGCAAATGTTTAGAGACGAAAGGATGGAAAGGATTATATGAAAGAAGATTGGGCTATTATTCAAATTGAGAATTTTGTGCATGAGTATTATACTTTGTATAAAGAGCGTGATTTGAAATGGGGAGAGTTAAAAAGATTAACAGAATTTGAATTTTTATTAGATGATGTTATTGAAATGTGCATTTTGGATCCTATTGATAAAATTAATCTAATGAGAATTAGCCAATGCATTTCGGATAAGATAAGA
>JAIDDH010000047.1 GCA_029055435.1 Acetatifactor sp. | reverse complement strand
ATTCTTCCAGTTTTCTCATTCGTTTTCCTCCTGTTCCTCAAGCGCGCGGAAAACAGGAGTCTGTCCGCCTCTCTTACGATCTCCGCACGCTATGCTCATCATAAAATAAATTGGTTTGGGATAAAGCATAGATTCCATGAGGGAGATTTCCCGTAAGATACGGCAGAATGCCGTCAGAAAAATGTATGCCTTATGTTGATTATACAAACGTTTCGCCAGAGTGTCAACCTTGGGGTATTCTTTCTGTCGCACCATCTCCGCTGAACTTTCCATATAACATTTCTTAAAGTGCATATTTAAAACTTTCCTTGGAAAAATATACGAATATATAATAAATAAACTACTCACACAATATCCCGACACAAGGAGGCTGCCATGAAAATCTTATTTTACGACACCAAAAGCTATGATCAGGAATCCTTCGAGAGCGCTCTGAAAAGTTATGAGCCCTTGAGAAATTCTGACACCCCGATTGAAATCGAGTACATCAAATCGGATCTGGACCCGCGTACCGCAGCACTGGCGGAAGGCTTTGACGCCGTCTGCGCTTTCGTGAGCTCCGACATCGGGACTGAGACCATACACATTCTCCACGACAAGGGGATTCGATTGATTTTGATGCGCTGTGCAGGCTTTAATAATGTGGATTTAAATCAGGCAAAGGAATACGGAATCCGCATCCTGCGCGTGCCGGGCTACTCTCCCGAAGCGGTGGCAGAGCACGCCATGGCGCTGGCACTGGCCGCAAACCGCAGACTGCACAAGGCCTATAATAAAGTGAGGGAAAATGATTTCAGCCTGAGCGGGCTGATGGGATTTAACTTCTATCAAAAGACTGCCGGTATCGTCGGCACCGGCAAGATTGGCGCAGCCATGTGCCGCATCTGTCACGGCTTCGGCATGAAGGTCATCGCCTATGATGTGTATGAAAACAAAGATTTGAAGGATTTTGTGGAATATAAAACATTGCCGGAGGTACTGGCCGAGAGCGATCTGCTCTCCCTGCACTGTCCGCTGACCAACGACACCTACCACCTTGTCAATCTTGATACCATCAAGCAGATGAAGGACGGCGTGGTTCTGGTCAACACCTCCCGGGGCGCTCTGGTAGATACTGCAGATCTCATAGAGGGAATCCGCATGCGCAAGTTTGCAGGTGTGGGACTGGACGTCTATGAGGAGGAGACAGACAATGTCTTTGAAGATCGCTCCGACGAGATTCTGGAGCACTCCACCACTGCCCGCCTCCTCTCCTTCCCTCATGTGATGATAACCTCCCATCAGGGATTTTTTACCAGGGAGGCCCTGACGGCCATTGCGGAGACCACATTGCAGAACGCGCTGGATTTCGCAGCGAGAAAGGACAGTCCAAACAGCGTCACTGCATAATCCGCAAGGTTACGCCTCCTGCTCCACAATATTATTCAGCCACACACCCTTTTTCACCAGAATAAATCCGATGACGCATTTGAGCAAATCCAGAAGCTGGATGCTCAGATACAGGGGCAGGATGGCAAGCCCCGTATATCGGCTCAGCACATAGGCCACCGGGATGCTCACACACCACAGAAAGACACTGTCAAACAGAAATGTGACGATGGTCTTGCCGCCGGAGCGCAGGGTAAAATAGCTGGCGTGCACAAATGCCATAATGGGCATACACAATGCCGCGACACGCAGAAACCACGCCGCCAGCGCCTTGACCTCATGGGATGTATTGTAGAGCATTGGAAACACAGGCGCAATAAGCGCCAGCAGACTTCCGATCACCAGGCAGGACATGACAGAGAAAGCGATAAGCCTGGTGTCTGTCTCCCTGGCCTCCTCCATCTTGCCCGCTCCCAAAAGCTGTCCCACAAGAATGGAGATAGCGCTTCCCATGGCGATAAACACCACATTAAATAAATTGGAGATGGTGGTGGAAATGTTCAAGGCCGCCACAGTGTCCAGACCTCTGATAGAATAGCACTGCATCAACACTGCAATCCCTGCTGCCCACAGCACCTCGTTGATCATCAGCGGAGTGCCTCTCACGATAATTTTGCCTGTGAGCTGGCCGGGAACCTGCAGACTCCGGTAGACGCCCACCGCAAATGGCATCCTCACCGTATGCGAGTGTGTCCAGACGATTACGATAGCCGCCTGCACATAGCGGGATACCACCGTGGCAATAGCAGCTCCCACCACGCCCAGCTCCGGACATCCGAATTTTCCGAAAATCAACAGATAATTCAGCATCAGATTCACCAGCACGGCAGTCACACCCGCCACCATGGGCACCATGGTCTCGCCGCACTCGCGCAGAGTACTGGTGTAGAGCTGTTCCACTGCGAAAGGTGCAAGTCCTACAAGCATCACCCACAGATATTGCTGACCATAGCCCAGCGCGGCCTGAAGAGCCTGCTCATTACCCTCCCCGTGAAGATACATCATAATCAGATTTTTCCCAGACAGCGAGAGCACCACAATACCGATAAACACAATAATGGCGCCGATATACGCCTTAAACCGAAAGGTATGACGCACCCCCTGATGATCCTTGCAGCCGTAAAACTGCGCGGTAAAGATACCTGCTCCGGAAAACGCTCCGAAAATAGCCAGATTAAACACCAGAAGCAGCTGATTCACAATGGCGATACCGGACATCTGCTCCGTCCCCACGCGTCCTACCATGATATTGTCCAAAAGACCCACAAAATTAGTGATGCCGTTCTGAATCATAATAGGCACCGCCACACCCAATGCCATTTTATAAAATGCTTTGTCTCCAAATAATTTTTTCCGAATACTCATATCAATTCCTCTTCATGCAACGCAAAATACTGCCTCACTCTATACCCCGCAGCTCCACCCTGTCTATGTAACGTCCTGCGAGACGTTTCATCTCACACAGCTCCTCTGTGGAAAATGCTGCCAGTCCTGCGCCGTCCAAAATCTCTCCGCTCTCCCGATAGCTCTGTATAAAATAGGCCCTGCTCCCCGCAAGCCATTCTCCGATCTCTCCGAACTCCTCCACCGTGTGCAGACCCTTCACCGCTGTGGTGCGAAACTCATATGGAATACCGCTGCTCTGCAAAAGCGCGATGCTCTCCTCGATGCGCTCAAGACAAAAATCCGCTCCTCCGGGCATTCCGCCCCGGAGATGGTTCTTTTCCCGTTCCAGCCCCACCGCCCGGGCATAATTTCCCCGACAGGACTTCACATCCATTGCCACATAATCCAAAAGCTCCTGCTCCAACAGTCGCCGCAGCACCTCCGGGCGATAACCGTTGCTGTCCAGTTTCACCTGAAATCCCAAAGCCCGCACCTCCCGGATAAATTGCTCCAGCTCAGGCTGCAGGGTGGGCTCGCCGCCCGTAATACACACGCCGTCCAAAACGCCATGCCGCTTTTTCAGATGAGCAAGCATTTCCTCCCGGGGTATCTCCGCCAAGGCCTGCGCGGACTCCTGCCCTCCGCACAGCACCAGCCCCGCGTTCTGACAATAGGGACAACGAAAATTGCAGCCACCGGTAAATACGGTGGCTGCCACATGTTCGGGGTAATCTAATAAGGTTGTCTTCTGAAACCCATATATCTTCATAACGACTCCTGCTCTATAGTTTCCAGATATCTCTGTTGTACTCCATGATGGTACGGTCGGAGGAGAAGAATCCCGCCTTTGCGATATTCACCAGCATCATCTTCTTCCACTTCTGCCTGTCTTCGTAATCGGCAAAGGCCCGATCCTTGGTAGCGATATAATCCTCCAGATCCAACAGAGTCATAAACCAGTCCTTATTCAAAAGCTCCTTGTACAAACGCTCAAGATTCTCCTTGTGTCCAATCTTCATGGCCTGACTGCCCACGATAAAGTCCACTGCCTTCTTGATAACGGGACTCTTGTCATAGTAGTCTTTGGACACATAGTCCTTCTTGGCATAATGTCCGATTACCGTATCGGACTTTTCACCGAATATATAAATATTGTCGTCGCCCACCAGCTCATGAATCTCCACATTAGCACCGTCGCTGGTTCCAAGAGTCACAGCACCATTCAGCATAAACTTCATATTGCCGGTGCCGGAAGCCTCCTTGGATGCCAGGGAAATCTGCTCAGAGATATCGCAGGCGGGAATCAGTTTCTCCGCATAGCTCACATTGTAGTTCTCCACCATGACAACCTTCATGTAAGGGCTGACGTCGGGATCATTGTTCACGATCTCGGACAGCACCAGAAGCAGGTGGATAATATCCTGCGCAATCACATAGGCAGGCGCAGCCTTAGCCCCGAACAGGAAAGTCAGGGGCGTGGACGGCTTCTTGCCGCCCTTTATCTCCAGATATTTGTGAATGATATACAATGCGTTCATCTGCTGGCGCTTGTACTCATGCAGGCGCTTGATCTGAATGTCAAAAATAGAGTTCACATCCAGAGTCACGCCCTCCTTCTCTTTGATATACTCTGCCAGCTCAGCCTTCTTGCCCTGCTTGATCTCATAGATTCCATCCAGCACAGCCTGATCGTCGATTCTTTCCAAAAGCTTCTGCAGCTCGCCCGCATCCTTCTTGTAGCCGCTGCCGATGGTCTTTGTGATGAACTCTGCCAGCTCCCGATTGCAGGAGAGCAGCCATCTGCGGAAGGTGATACCATTGGTCTTATTGTTGAATTTCTCAGGATAGAGCTTGTAGAAAGCATTCAGCTCGGTATCCTTTAAAATCTCCGTGTGAATGGCGGCCACACCGTTTACACTATATCCATAGTGAATGTCGATATGCGCCATATGTACCTTCTTATCCTTGTCGATAATCTGTACCGTTTTGTCCTTGTACCGTTTTGCCACACGGGCGTCCAGCTCCTTAATAATGGGAACCAGCTGAGGAACGACTTCTTCAATATAAGCCAGAGGCCACTTCTCCAGCGCTTCTGCGAGAATTGTATGGTTCGTATAGGCGCAGGTCTTGCTCACCACATTGATGGCCTCATCCATCGTGAAGCCTTCCTGTCCCGTGAGAATACGGATCAGCTCAGGAATCACCATGGTAGGATGAGTATCGTTAATCTGGATTGCCACATACTCGTTCATTCTGTGCAGATCCTGATTCTTTTCCTTCATCTCCTTCAAGATAAGCTGCGCGCCGTTGCTCACCATGAAATATTCCTGATAAATGCGCAGCAGATTGCCCGCCTCATCGGAATCGTCAGGGTAGAGAAACAGTGTCAGATTCTTATCCACGGCAGTCTTGTCAAACTGAATCCCCTTCTTAACCAGACTCTCGTCAACAGATTCCAGATCAAACAGATGCAACTTATTAACGCCGTTTTCATATCCAATGACATCTATGTCATAAAGCACAGAAGTCACCTTTTTGTCTCCGAAGGCCACCTCAAACTTTGTGCCGGTCTCAGTGAGCCATGAGTGCTTCTCTATCCACTCATTTTTCTCTGCACACTGCAGATTATCCTTGAACACCTGCCTGAAAAGACCGAAATGATAATTCAGTCCAATGCCGTCGCCGGACAATCCCAGCGTGGCGATGGAATCCAAAAAGCAGGCCGCCAGACGACCCAGACCGCCGTTTCCCAGAGAGGGCTCCGGCTCAATATTCTCAATCTCCGCAAGGCTCTTCCCATTGTCCGCCAGAAGCTCCCTCAGCTCATCATAAATGCCCAGATTGATGAGATTGTTGGAGAGGAGCTTTCCAATCAAGAACTCCATGGAGATATAATATACTTTCTTTTTCCCTGTGATGGCAGAAGCCTGTGCCGCGCGCTCTCTGACCAATTGTAAAATACATGCATAGAGCTGTACATGTGTACATGCGCTGATATTTTTTCCATAAACTCTGCCTGTGATCTCGTTCAACTGTTGTTCCAAATTCATGGGGATACCTCCTATATTAGCCCTATTATCATAGCATAAGCATTCACTGAATGCAAGTGTGAGCCTCCAGATACGCCTCCAGATTAATGTTTTTACCCCTGATGGGAGTCTGCCCTCTGCGGAATATCCAGTTGTTTCCCACCGGCATATTCAGGACTTTCTCCAGCGGCAGATTGCAGCGCTTTGCCACCGCATCCGCAGTTTCCAGATCGTTCCCTCCCAAGTAGACATAAGTATCACAGTTTCCGATGATTGTTCTTCCGTCCTCGTCATACGTCTGACTCAGCTGCGATTCCGCCTGTATCATCAGCATGGCGGAGATCCCTCTGGAACGGATAGAGGCAATCATTCTGGGGAACTCATCTATCCTGCAATTGGTGGCAAAATCATCTAAAATAAACTGCACAGGAATCGGAAGTTCATTGTGCTGACACGCAGTGTCCGCATACTCACAGAGCTCATTCATAGCCTGTGTGAAAAACAGATTCGCCAGACCATCCAGCGAGCGGTCCGTATCGCTCACCACCACAAACAACGCGGTTTTCTGCTTTCCGATAGACGCGATATCCACATCATCCGTAGCCAACATTTCACTCAGTTCTTTGGTGTCGTAAGCTCCCATCTTAGCATTGGCCGTGATGAGAATACTCTTCAGCGTTTTGCTGGCCGCCACACGAAACCTTCGATAATGCCTTACCGCAAAGCTGTCCGAATTCATCTTTTCCCCTTCTTCCATAAGGAGATCCAAAAGATTCTTTTCATCCGCGTTGTCTTCTTCCACCTTACAGTTATCTATCAGTTCCAGCATATTTCTCAGATTCCAGTCCGACTCGGGACAGAATTCCCAGAGATATGCGATGACTGACTCATACAGAAGCTGGGCAGCCTGATCCCAGAAGGGGTCCAGATTACGGACACTACCTGGCTCTCTGTCACTGATAAACATATGTGCAATTTTGACGATATCCTGCTCCCGCCTGATATAGTGAAAAAAATTATAATGCGCGGAATTCTCCGGACGGGTAAAATCCAGTTTCCTGACAACATAGCCCTTCTGCTCCAGATAGCGCTTATACTTTTGATACAGATTCCCCTTGGGGTCCGACACCACATAGCTCCCGTTGGCCTGAAGCAGATTGGGCTCCACGATACTTCTGGTCTTACCGGAACCGGAAGTGCCGACCACCAGCACATTATTGTTCAACCCTGTCGTCAGGCAGTCCATGTCAAAGGACACGCCCTCAGCCAAGACAAGTTTTCCCGTATTTCTCTTCATAGGATTTTCTCCTTTATCTCATCGCACAGCCCAAAGGCCACGGATTCCTCCGCATTCATATAACAAGCGCTGTCTGTGGCCCGGCGAATCTCCTCCAGGGTCCTGCCAGTATGTCTGGCCAGAATTTCGTTTACAATCCCCTTGGTCTCTTCTATGGAATCCGAAAGGCTGTGACCCGAGGAGGCTGCAAAGCCCCCCACACCGCCTGCAATCAACGGTTTATCTATCATAGTCTTGGAGTGGGGCAGGATAAACCGCCGTCCCTTTTGCCCCCCGGCCAGAATGACCGCTGCCATGGAGGCTGCCATGCCCGTACAATAAAGATTCACCGGGGTATCAATGGACTGCAGCATATCATAAATCATCAATCCGGCATCCACCTCGCCGCCGTTGCTGTTGATATAAATATGTATGGGCTGCTCCCCCTCATCCGTCAGATATAAAAGCTGAGATAGCACAGCGTTTGCCATATTTGCATCGATCTCACCCTGCAGGAATATCCTTCTGTTCATCAAATGCTTTGTATAAAGAGCAATCTCCCTTATTCCGCTGTACGATTCCTCTAAAACTTCCGGTATCCATCCTGTGTAACTCATGCCGCTCCCCCTTTCGCCGCTCGTCCGGATATCTATCACACATTTTTATGGTATTTTATTTGACATTTTATCCGGCTCCCATGTCTTAAACCTTTCCTGCAGCAGCTTCACGGATTCAATATCAAGCCATGCCTCCCGAACTTCAAAACCCATTACACCTGCCTCCAGGATACATTCCATAAACTCATACTCATCGTCAAGATAAAATTTCTCTGCCTTACACACCTTCACTACTCTGCTCCGGTCGGCGGATGTGGCAAATCTGCTCTTCAACTCGCTGTAATCCGTGGCGGTAAAATACTCCTCATCCGCAAAAGACCAGCCGTCATATTCCATGATAATATCATATTTTCCCAGACCCGCCTCATCGCCTCGATTTGTTAGACCGTCAACACACAAAAGCATTGTGGTAGAACCCGACGGCTGTCCCTGCTCATCATAAAACCACTTGGCCGTGTTCACACCGCTGAGGTCATACGCATAGACGATTCGAGAGACACCGTCGCCTCCCGGCCAAAAGTAATTCCCTGCCTCGTCATAAGCCGCCTGCTCCTCCAAATCTCCGAACTCATTCCACTTTTTTGTCATAACCGCTATGTGACCGCTCTCCCTCGGCACCAGTGCCCCATCTGCATCATAATAGCTGTGACAAATTTCACGACCCGCGGTGTCATAGTCTATTTCTTCCACAGCATAACCTCCGGGGTAAGTTATCAGCCCATTGTCTCTGTCGCGGCACTCCTCGCGCACACAGCGCCCCATCACGTCATAAGTCTTAGCCACACAGGCCACTCCATCCTCATCAGCGATCACTTTCCCGTCAGAGTCATAGCGCCATACCTGTGCCTGATTGCCATAGTCATCATATGTATAAGTAGTCCGTCCCGACAGAACAGGGATCTGCTCCCCGCCTTTTGTGGAGATTGTATAACTTCTCCTTTCGGATATATTTCCCCTCTCATCATGATCGAATTCCAAAACCTTGATCAGCTCTCCGCTGTCATTATAACAGTGACTTGCACAATGCATATCTCTTTCGTCGCGTGTCAACTCATAGACGGCAATGCCATCCTCATCCGCACACAGCCTGCCGGTTTCATCTTCATAATACTCCCGCATCAATTTGTCCCGCCCGTCATATTCATCGTGCGTGACAAGACACGTCTCCTTTCCTTCCTCATCCAGCGTATAGGCGGCCTGGCAGATAAGATTCCCCCTCGCATCATACTCCATTTCGTATGCATAGTCCTGACCGGTTACAAAAGAACCGTTCTTATCCCGATAAGATTGCGAAACCATCTGCCCGCGCTCATTATATGTCGCTTCTGTTGTAGCATACCCGTCTGAATTGTTGATCAGATTTCCCTTATGATCGTAAGCGGCATAATGTATGCAATTTCCCCGTTCATCGTATTCGTTCCGTTCCTCATAGGCTCCATTGAACGAAAGCAGCCCGCCTTCTTTGCCGTAATGCCGCATTGCGCTTATCTGGCCGCGGTCATTATACTCAGCCTGCCAGCTCGCGTAATTTCCGCCCTCATTGCGCACATAGCAGGCCAGCCCTTCTGTGTCATAATATTTCTCGGATATCTGATTGCCGTCCCCGTCATACGCTCTTTTTATCACGGCAACTCCTTCCGCACTGCAGCAGGGCAGGCCGTTCTCATCATAAAAGGAAGTGGAGATCAAATGTTCCGCGTTGTCATAAGCATAGACAACCAAAGCCGTATTGCGGCGTGTACGCACCGGATTTCCATCAGCGTCATAATAGGCGTCCTCGACCGTCAGTCCCTGGGTATTACTTGTCTTTTTCTGAATCGCATATCCATCCTTATTCAGAGCGATGTTGCCATCTTTGCCATAATAAGTCCATATGATGACATTCTCCTCATCGCGGTATTCTATCGTGTGCCCCGCCTCATTCAGACTGTCAGCCCAGCAGGTCAGTTCCCCGTCCACGCCATAAAACCACGCCTCGACAATTCGCCCCTGTCTGTCATACTGATAGCGATAACCGGCGAGACCGCCTTTGTCGGCCATGGGATGCCCCTCCGCATCATAACAGTCCAGCCCGATATTTCGTCCGTTTTTGTCGTTCTGATACACGACCCGGAACACTCCGTTTTCTTTATCATAGGCGGCGTTTCCCTCTCCGTCCAGCCCGCGATGAGCCTCCAGGAATCCATGTCCGTCATATTCCAGCTCATACTGCGATATGCCGTCGAGATTGGGGACCAGATTCCCATCAGCGTCCAGACAACGTATCTGTGCCACACACCCGACTTCATTATATATATTTTCCCAACAAAAGACATTTCTCTCATCCAGCGTGGGCTTCTCCTCCGCATCGTACACGCGGCAGCGGAGGATTCTCCCGCGGTCATCATATTCATAATCCGTAAAGACCACCGATGTGCCATACTGCATCCGCAGGGCCTCGCCATCCTCACCCAGATTAATCACTCGAAGGATTTTCCCATCCTCATCCCGGACATAGCGCTTTCCATAGATACCATTTTCATCACAGACCGGCGTGTTGCGATTATCCCTCATATACAACATCTGGATCAGATAACCGTTCTCGTCGTATTCCAAAAGCTCACGGGCAATTTCACTGTTGTTCGATGAAAATACCATGAGAGAATCCATTCCCATATTGGCACTGAGATCAGAAGGTAGTGTGACCACAGCCGTATCGTCATGGGGATTTCGGAAATCCACGGCATTCAGACTTGGGGTATAATTCTTGACCAGCTGAACATCACCGTACACATCCTTCTGTGTCACAGAGCTCAGGCCTCCCTCTTCACTGTAGTAAAACTCTATGACGGGCAGTTCATCGATGGCAAAAGTGGTGGCGCCGCCTGTCACCGTACCGGCAGAATTGATCCGCTCCAGACGGATCACTTTATTTCTCCTGGTCACGATTCTGTAATAGTCGTGCGCAGTCTTCCGGTCTTTTGCGCTGACCTCTTCCAATCCCACTGGCAGTTCGTTCTGATAGACATAGCCCCAATAGTAGGCGCTGTGCGGTATCTCATACCAGACCAGTCCTGCGGTCACTGCAAGCACAACGGCCGCCAGCCCTGCGGCTACCGCTCTGCGCCTGTTGGTTCTGCGCTTATCCCGCATAACAAGCTGATCGTAACGAAGCTGCATCAGGGATGCAATAACTCGCAACACCGCCTTGTTGCGCCCCAGCTCACGGACGCTGACTCCCAGCAATTCCTCGTCGGGATGATTCAGCAAAGCCGGATTATAGCATTCCACTGTGTCATCCGCAGCGTGAGGCTCTCCGTCCACTATGAACGGAATGATATTCCGATTGCGCCCCAACTCCTGAAAATAACTGATCTCCCGGCTGACCCACTCAGACTTGGCGCTGCTGGGGGAACATATGACAATCAGGTATTCCGACTCGTCCAATTGAGACTTAAGCTGCTCCCATAGAACACCTCCGGGCAGATCCGTCTTGTCCCGGCATATAGGGAAAATCTTACCGGGGAGATTTCGATTCTCCTTCCGCAGCGCGGTGGGAAAACGATAGGTCTCCAATCTGCGCTGAATCCACTTCGCCCACTTCTCATCCGCGCGGCTGTAACTGATAAAGGCATAATAGTTAAATTCTTTTCTTTCCATATTCTCCTGCTTTCTCATAAGCTTATTCTATATGCTGCAGTCCTGAAATGCAAACATTATTGAAGCCTCCTCCGAATCATGCTATACTGTAGGCATTCGAGTTGTTCTGTAAATAATACCGTGACCAATCCGGTAACTGCATCTTAAGGGGCTATTATGACTGTCATCAAAAATATCACGGAAAAATATATGCGAGAAGCCTTGCGCCAGGCGAAAAAGGCCTACGCATTGGGGGAGGTGCCCATCGGCTGTGTCATTGTACACGAGGGAAAAATCATCGGACGCGGCTACAACCGCCGCAATACAGACAAGAATACTCTGGCACACGCAGAGATTACCGCAGTGAAAAGAGCCAGTAAAGTTATCGGAGACTGGCGGCTGGAGGAATGCACTTTATATGTGACGCTGGAGCCCTGCCAGATGTGCGCAGGCGCCATCGTTCAGGCCCGCATTCCCGAAGTGGTCATCGGCTGCATGAACCCTAAGGCAGGCTGCGCCGGTTCCATCCTGAATATTCTGGAGATGCCGGAATTCAATCATCAGGTGCAGGTCACCAGAGGTATTCTGGAGGAAGAATGCAGCCAGATGCTGAAGACCTTCTTTGCGGAACTTAGAGTGCGCAACCGGGCCGAAAAGGAAGCCCGGTGCGCCGCACTGTCCGATCTCAATCCTCTGGCAGATAAGTAGGTGCATTCTTGGGACTCTTGCCCTTAATCACATTGTGATAATACGCATAAGTCATGGGAGTGTCGGACTTCAATACATCCGCATCCACCACCTTGCCCAAAAATACCGTATGGCTGGAGGTCTCCATCTTGTCGATCACCTCACACACCGCATAGGCGCAGGCGTCAGCCACAACAGGCATACAACCTTTTATACTCTTCTCTACACTGTCAAATTTGTCCTTATCCCTACCGCTGAAGAAACCGAATGCACCGATGATACCGGGATCGGAATTCTCACCCAGAATAGAGATGGCAAATCTGCCTGACTCCTGAATACATTTGTTCGTGTAATTGTCATGATTGATGCTCACTGCGATGGTCGCAGGGTCCGAGGTAATCTGCATGGCGCTGTTGGCCGTACAGCCCGTCGCCCTGCCATTATCCCAAGTAGTTACCACATACACACCGTAAGACATGTTTCTGAATGCATTCTTGTTCATTCTTATGCTGCCTCCTAATTACTATACCTGAAATCTGCTCATCGTTCCCTGAAGCACCCCTATGCTATCCAGAACGCCCTTTGTCTCCTCCGACACATTTTCACTTGAATTCGTAATCTGCTGCAGATTTTCATTGACGCTTTCCACCGCCCTTGAAAGCTCGTTCTGCGCGTCACTGATTGTCTTGAGCACAGAATTAATATTTTGAATCGATGTGCCTACCTCGTTTACGCTTTCCCCGAGCGCCATACTGACTTCCGCATAATATCCGGCATCATCTCTATAGTTCTGTGCCAGCGCTTCCAGCTTATTATAATCCTGCATGACAGTACCATCAATAAACACCAGGACATGATCGCTCTCCTCGGACAGAGCGTGCACACTATCAAGCACCTTCCCGGTCAGATCATTTACCTTGCTGATCTCTTCAGCCGTATTCTCGCTTAACTTCTTGATTTCCTCGGCCACAACCGCAAAGCCCTTTCCGGCGGCTCCCGCTCTTGCCGCCTCTATGGAGGCATTCAGCGCAAGCAAATTGGTCTGTGATGCGATCTCCTGAATGGCGGTTGAAACCTCTTCAATCTGCCCGATTACCTTAGTTCCCTCGATTGCTTCCTGCAGCCGTTTCCTGCTGTCGTTTGCAACCATTATTGCATTGTTTTTCCCGTTCATCAGCTCCGGCACAATGGCATCCACACGTTCCATGACTTCCTTCGCCTTTACAGCCATCTGTCTGGCATCTCTCTCAAGGTTATCAGCTACCCCTGCAGCCCCCTGACACGTCTCATGGATATGGCGGATGCTTTCTGTCTGTGTCTCGACATTGGCGCCGGTCTCCTCCATCGCAGCGCTGATCTCCATAATATTGCTGCTGATCATAGATACCTTGCTGTTTGCATCCTGCATTTTCGTATGAATGGTATCAGACTCATCTTTGGTCTGCCGGATCGCCATGACAAATTTCTCTTCCATCTCATCGATCAGATAAGCAATCTCACTTACCTCATCCTTCTGCTCCTTGCAGTTACCTCTCCCTATTACTTTATCCTTGATAAATGTCTTCATGGTTTCCATCGACCGGAGGCTTCTCTTTACACTGCTAAACATCAGAAAAAGTACAACGAGCAGAGTCACCAGACCTACCGCAATGACAGTGACAATATTTTTCACTACCTGCCCTGTTACCACGGATTTAAATTCCATAACACCGAATGTCCAGCCGGTCGTTTCCACCTTAGCTGTGCTGATAAACTTCATGCTGCCGTCATAATCTCTGATCTCAGATGCCTTCTCAATATCCACCCCAAGCGCATCCTTCAGAATGGTATTTCCATCTTCTCTCGGCAGAAAAGCTTCATTTTCATGTGAAATGACATTTCCGTCAGCATCGAGCAGAAAGCCCTGTATATTCTCATCGCTTCCCACATCCTTCACTAACTGTGTCAATGTATCAATCGTGATGTCCGCCAGCATGACTGCCTGCTCGCCATCGATCATCAGCGGCTCTGCAATGCTGACAATCATCTGCCCGCTGGCAAAATCTTTATACGGCGCCGTATAGATCAAGCCGTTCTCCTCCAGCGCCTGCTGCCACCAGCCCCTCGTTGTCGGGTCCAGATCAAGCGTGGAATGATCTGCCGGGAACACTCCCCCGTCATAGCCAAAACATATATAATACATCAGGGCATTCTCATTCTCCTTTAAATTGGCTTCCAGATAGTCCATAAGGAATTTCGAGTCCTTATTGTTCATATACGCAATCGCATTACGCAACGTATGCACAATATTTCCCTGCTCTTTAAGCCATTCATCAACCACGCGCGCATTGTCCGCAGACTGCATGCTGACATAATTCTTCTCCTGTTTTGTCATGTTTCTCTGCAGCGCGCTGACAGCTACAGCTTCACATATAATGATTGTCAAAATCAAGTATATGGCTGTCTGCAGAGTGATTTTCCCCTTGATTGTCTTTTTCATTTTCTGTCTTTGAACCTCCCTGTCATGATTCGCCCAAAACGGTCATCTTCTTATGCCTATTTCATAATGCACATACTGAGATAAGTTTATCAAAAAATAGTATTTTCGACAAGTTGAAAATTCTGCAACTTGCTATAAACTGAACAAAATGATAGAATTAAAAAAAGCAGAATCAGAGTATGCTGCCCGGAAAGGAGACAACAGCATGTTGTGCAACAGAGTGATCGATTTAAGCGCATGTCTCTGTACAAGGTCTGATGGGACGAAACTTGTGCAGAGATATCCATATGGAAATTAAAAATATTTTCCATAAACTATATTCGTCCACATTGGATTTTGTACTTATAGGGTGAAACAATCAATCTATAAGGAGATAAATTCAATGGATAAAAATTTTAAAAAGTATATTATTTTGTGGTTCAGTCAATCCATCTCACAGCTTGGAAGCGCAATGACAAGTTTTGCGCTGATTTTGTGGGTATACACTGTCAGGCATTCCGCACTGACAGTTTCTTTGATGTCGTTTTGCAGTTATGTCCCGTATATTCTTATCAGTCCATTTGCGGGTGCATTTGTAGACAGACACAGCAAGAAAAAGATTATGTTGATTGCAGACAGTGTCGCTGCGCTTTGCACATGCAGTGTGTTGCTTTTGACTCTGTCAGACGCTTTGCAGATATGGCATATTTACCTGATCAACAGTGTGATCGGATGTATGAATGCCTTCCAGTCTCCTGCGTCCAGCGTAGCTCTGGGAAAACTGGTGCCGCAGGACAAACTGGCAAATGTGAGCGGCATGAACTCTTTCTCAGGCAATTTAACAGCAGTGCTGACTCCTGTGTTGGCGGCCGCGCTGTTTGCCATAGACGGATTATCGCTTATTTTGTTCATCGATCTTGGCAGCTTCACATTCGCCTTTCTGGTGCTGCTGCTTGCGATAACGATTCCTGAGGAGGCGACGACGAAAAAGAATCGGGAATCTATTTTCAGCGGATGTAAGGAGGGCCTGCGATTTCTGTGCCACGAAAAGGGCATCCTCATGATCGTACTCACCATGGCGCTCCTGAATTTCTTTTCGCGGCTTACCTACGAGAATATTCTCTCACCGATGCTGCTTGCCAGAAGCGGAGATAACAGTCTGGTTCTCGGTATAGTCAACGCGGTTATGGGACTTGGCGGTATCCTGGGCGGTATCCTGGTCTCCGCAGGAAAACTGTCCAAAAACAACATCAGGATGATTTATGTCTCCGCGGCGCTCTCTTTCGGTTTTGGAGATCTGCTCATGGGCCTCGGACAAAATATTACTGTCTGGAGCATTGCCGGGTTAGCAGCAAGCCTGCCCATCGCTTTTATCAACGCAGGACAAAACGTAATTCTGTATAAAAAAGTTCCCTCGGAAATACAGGGAAGAATCTTTGCCGTCAGAAACGCAATTCAATACAGTACGATTCCTCTGGGCATCCTCCTGGGCGGCTTTCTGGCAGACTATGTATTTGAGCCCTTTATGCAGGGAAATACGCCTGTCGCGTCCGCATTGCAGACGCTGGTGGGCGCCGGCACGGGCAGCGGCATGGCCGTTATGTTCCTGTGTACGGGAATCTTGGGATTATCCTTCAGCATCCTGTCTTATTACCATAAAGATATACAGGCCATGAAGAAGGAATAACTCACTTGACAAACAACCGTGAAAACGGTACACTTAAAAGGCCGTATGCGTCGGATCACCGATTTCCGGTGATGAAATTCGGTCTCACGCAATGGGAATCCGCGAACCGTGTCAGGTTGGGAACAAAGCAGCACTAAGCGGAAGCTCTCATGTGCCGTGAGGGTGCCGGGTGGAGTCGGAAGTCAGGCCCGATGCATGCGGTTTTTGTATGGCGATTGCCCGGCCATGAGAGGAAGCACATGATTTCGGAAAACGATTATCTTGAATCTATAAAGGACTCCATAAGAGATTCCATGAGAGACTGTACCCTCTGTCCCCGGCGCTGTCATGCGAATCGTCTCTCAGGACAGACCGGATACTGCGGACAGACCGACATGCTCACTGCGGCCAGAGCGGCGCTGCACTTTTGGGAAGAACCCTGTCTGTCCGGCGAGAAAGGTTCCGGCGCCGTATTTTTTTCCGGCTGCAATCTGCGCTGCGTGTTCTGCCAGAACCATGATATCGCCCTTGGCAAAGCGGGACAATCTATCTCTATAGAACGCCTTACAGAAATTTTTCTGGAGCTGCAAGCAAAGGGCGCACACAATATCAATCTTGTGACTCCCACACATTTCATACCTCAGGTCGCTATGGCGCTTGCCGCCGCCAGGCAACAGAGCCTTTCCGTCCCCGTCGTCTACAATACCAGCAGCTACGAAGAGCCTGATTCTCTGCGCTTTCTGGACGGTCTCGTGGACATTTATCTTCCGGATTTGAAATATTTTTCTCCTGAGCTTAGCAGGCGATTCTCCCATGCGCCGGATTATTTTGAGAAAGCCGCTGCAGCTCTCGCAGAGATGTACCGCCAGGTGGGGACTCCCGTATTTGCCACAGACCATACGCTTTTGCGGCGAGGCATGATCGTGCGTCATCTGGTATTGCCCGGACAGACCCGGGACTCCAAGAAAATTTTGCGCTATCTCTATGAGACCTATGGCGACAACATCTACATCAGCATCATGAATCAATACACTCCCTTACCCCATGTGGCAGATATTCCTGAGTTAAACCGCCGGGTCTCCGCCGAGGAATACGACCGGGTGCTGCGCTTTGCGGAACGGCTCGGCATATCAAATGGCTTCCGGCAGGAAGGCTCCGCAGCAGCGGAGAGCTTTATTCCGGCTTTTGACGGAGAGGGACTGTAATATCGCAAAGTTTTTATAGATTCCTCACCGGAAGGAGAATTTGTCCATGCAGGAGAGCAGACTGTTTAAGATCGTTTATTACCTTCTTGAAAAAGGACGGACGACGGCCCCCAGACTGGCAGAAAAATTTGAAGTGTCCGTCCGGACAATCTATAGAGATATCGATGCTTTAAGCGAGGCGGGCATTCCTGTCTATACGGAGCCGGGCCGCAACGGCGGCATCTATCTGATGGAGGATTTTGTATTGGACAGAGCTGTCTTATCAAAATCGGAAAAACAGGAAATCCTTGCCGCTTTACAGAGTCTGAGCGCTGCAGGCGGCATGGGAAA
The DNA here is from genome assembly GCA_029055435.1 of Acetatifactor sp. Classification (GTDB taxonomy): domain Bacteria; phylum Bacillota; class Clostridia; order Lachnospirales; family Lachnospiraceae; genus Acetatifactor. Next base: position 38,003 of record JAIDDH010000047.1, on the reverse strand, counting down.
CACTGATACTCTGGACAAGCTTGGCGCATTGTTTCACATCCCCGCAGATAATTGGCTTGAAGTGGATTTCTCAAGATGGGGCCACAGACAAAACGACAATCTGAAATTCAATATGCTGAAATCAGCGATCATTCATCACAAAATCACGAAAATCACTTATGCAGGAGCCTCTCAGGCTATCAGCGAGAGAGTGATAGAACCGCTGAAACTGATATATAAGTCGAAGGCCTGGTATTTAAGCGCCTACTGTACTCAAAAACAGGATTATCGACTCTTCAAGCTGACCCGGATTCTGGAGTGGAGCATTCTGGATGACAGCTTTTTACCCCGCCCTCTGCCGGATCAAACGGACACTCCGCAGCAGATATACAATCAGATCACACTTCGCTTTCCAAAAGAGATGGCACACCGGGTATACGACGAATTTGACAAAACGGAAGTCCGGCCGCAGGAAAACGGAGATTTTACCGTCGTCACCCGAATGCCCGAGGACGCATGGCTCACGGGCTTTTTGCTCTCTTTCGGAACACAGGTAGAAGTGATTGAACCCGCTTCCCTGAGAAATATTTTGGCACAGCAGGCAAAATTAATTTATGAAAAAAACAAACCTGACATACCGTGTCAGTGATTTTTTGGTATTATATATTAATAGACAAGTTTATCGATACAGGGAAACCTGTTATACAGGAGGAATCAACATGAGCAGACCTACTACAAAATCAGAGCTAATCAGCGCCGCAGCCGACAATTATGAGAAAATGAATTCTATCATTTCCTCTCTGACCGAAAAGGAATTGGCAACTCCCTTTGATTTTTCAGGGGATGACAAAAAGAAAGAAGCCCATTGGAAACGGGACAAAAACCTTCGTGATATCTTGATCCACCTCTATGAATGGCACCAGCTTTTGCTCAACTGGGTGCCGGCAAATCAAAACGGAGAGGACAGCCCCTTTATTCCGAGACCATATAACTGGAAGACCTACGGCAATTTGAATATGATACTCTGGAAAAAACACCAGGACACAACCTTGGAACAGGCAAAAGAACTGTTGGCAAAATCTCATCAGGATGTAATGGATTTAGCCGAAACCTTTTCCAATGAAGAATTATTTTCCAAGGGCATATATAAATGGGTCGGAGGAAGCACACTGGGCTCCTATTTTATCAGTGTCACCGCCAGCCATTATGACTGGGCAATGAAGAAACTGAAGGCTCACAGAAAGAATTGCCAGGCGCTCTGAGGGGCTTGGCAATTCTTTCTGGATTTTTAATATAACATACAAATTGCATTACAGCTCTACCGGTATCAGATAATATCCGAAAGCTCCATCGCCCGCCGGCTCCGCCGCGCACTCAAAGCCTTCAAAGCCAAACATAATCGCGATCTTTTTCTCCCGCTGATACAGATTTCCGGGCACACCTATGTAGTAATACACACTGTTCCGGTGGCGCACTCTGGCGAGAATCAGATGATGGTAATTGTAATAGCCGTGCAGCAAAAAGCTATTGTTTACCAGCTTATAATAGGAGCCGGGCAAAATGACGAAATCACTGGGCCCCAGAGACAGGTATTCTCTCTCATCCGAAAATGGATTGATATGCGGATAAATAGCCCATAGCTGCTCCCATTTATCCTCCCGGAAAGCAACAGGAGCCGTATCTGTCCCTTCATCCCTTTCTCCTGTCCATGTCTCTATCTCCGGCGTCTGTCCTTCTACCTGTCCTGCCGTTCGCCCTTCTATCTGTCTATCTACTTGTCTATCTGCCTGTCCTGCTTTCCCTGCACGTTCTTCCGTTTCCTCTGTCTGTCTTCCTGCCTGTCCTGCTTCCCCTGCCTGTCCTGCCGCTTTCTCCGCCTGCATCTCCGGCTCCCGTTCCGGGCTATGACTCATCCGGCTTCCTCTGGTTTCGGACGCCGCCCACAGGCATAATATCTCCTTGCTCTCGGAGATAGGGATACGAAGTCCGGTAAGCTGTTTATAGTCCAGACCTTGTCCATCCAGATCATGGCTGTTCAGACCCTCCAGATAGGTTTTGATCCCGCCGTTTGCCAACTGCAGTTTGCACAGCTCCCGCTCCTCATTTCCGCTCAGCAAATACAGGGGACGAGTGAAGCAGTCCTTCCGATACAGGCCGCTTATCTGCAGACTGATATTACAGCGGTCATCCGACCGCTCCAGCTTCACAAAACCTGCGCCTCTGCAACGCTGCCCGTTTTCCATATAGTCCAGATATCTGATTTGCCGGTCATATTCCACCGTCGGTCGGGTTTGTCCAGAATACATAAAAAATCCCCCCATACATTTTCTATTGCAAATATATGCGGGGAATTTCAATTTATGCATGTTATTCCAAGAAGTCCTATTCCAGAACTTTTATTCCAAGGTCTCCAGATACTTCATATAATTGACCACCATCAGTGCGATCTTGAACGTAAGCGCATCATCAAAGCTGCGCAAATCCAGACCTGTGCTCTTTTGAATTTTCTCAATGCGATACACCAGCGTGTTTCTATGTACGAAAAGCTGACGGGACGTCTCTGACACATTGAGATTATTTTCAAAAAACTTGTTCAGAGTATTCAACGTCTCCTCATCCAAATCGCTGGGCACATGTTCTCCGAATATCTCCTCAATGAAAATTTTACAGAGATTCACAGGAAGCTGATAAATCAATCGTCCGATTCCCAGCGCGCTATAGGCGGCCACATTTTTCTCTGCATAGAAAATTTTGCCTACATCCAGCGCCAGCTTCGCTTCCTTATAAGATTTGGAGACATCCTTGAGCTCCTGAACCACGGTTCCGTAGGCCACGCGCACGTTCAGCATCGCCTCCGCATTCATCATATCTACAATCGTGTCCGCCACCTTCTCCAATGCCTCAGCGGTACTGCTCTCCTCCAGCGCCTTGATCAGAATGACACTCTTTTCATCCACCGAAGTCACATGGTCGCCCGCCTGACCAGAAAACATGCCCCGCAACAGCTCCGTGACAATGCCGTCTTTCTCCGTCAGGGTCTCCACCAGAAATACCGCTCTGGGCACATTCACCGCCAGATGCAGCTTCTTGGCACGATTGTGAATATCTACCAGCAACAGATTATCCAACAGCAGATTTTGAAAGAAACTGTTTTTGTCATAGCGCTCTCTGTAGGCAATAGCGAGATTCTGCAACTGGCACACCGCAATCCTGCCTACCATGTACGCATCGTCGCTCATCCCTCTGGCCACGAGCACATACAGAAGCTCCCCGTCATCATATATTTTCATCAGATGCTGATTGCTGATAACCTGACTGTCGGCCAGCGATTCCGCAAAGCTTGCTATCAGCTCTGCGGTGATATCCGCGTTCACTGAAGTGGACGCCACCATCATGCCGCCCGGCTCATAAACGCTCAAATCCACTTTTGTAATTGCCTTGAGCTCGTCAAGACTGGTTTGAATCATTTGATTGGAGATCATACTTTTCCCTTCCATTCGCACTGCAAACAGTAATGCAGTGTTATACCAACGAAGCCGCTGCATTGCAGCGGCCTCGTAATAACCTTATTATTATGTTGTGTATCAAATACACTCCCCAGACTAGTTGGTGATGATCTGCTCGGTCTCTTTATCAAATACATGAATCTTCTCAACATCCAGAGCAAACTTAACAACATCGCCAGGTCTTGCAGTGGTACGAGAATCTACTCTTGCAGTCATAGGGAACTCATCCAAATCAAAGTACAGATAAACCTCTGCACCGAGCAGCTCGTATACCTTGATGCTGGCCTCAAATACGGCAGGAGAAGCCTCGATATGCATATCGGAATCATATACGTCCTCGGGACGAATACCGAAGGTAACAGTCCTTCCGTCATAACCGCCCTCAATCAGCTTCTTGGACTTAGCAGCGGGAAGAGGAATAGCCTTTCCTGCAAGCTCCAGGCTTGCAACATCGCCGTTTACTCTAACGACAGCATCCAGGAAGTTCATCTGAGGGGAACCCATGAATCCTGCAACGAACAGGTTCTGGGGCTTCTCGTAAAGGTTCTGAGGGGTGTCAACCTGCTGAACAACACCGTCCTTCATAACAACGATTCTGGTACCAAGGGTCATAGCCTCGGTCTGGTCATGGGTAACGTAGATGATGGTGGTACCCAGTCTCTGATGCAGTTTTGCGATCTCAATACGCATCTGCACACGCAGCTTTGCATCCAGGTTGGACAGCGGCTCGTCCATCAGGAACACTTTGGGGTTACGAACGATTGCACGACCCATAGCTACACGCTGTCTCTGACCACCGGACAGAGCCTTGGGCTTACGATCCAGAAGAGGAGTCAGGTCAAGTACCTTAGCAGCCTCTTTAACCATCTTGTCGATCTGATCCTTGGGAACCTTTCTCAGTTTCAGTCCGAATGCCATGTTGTCATATACGGACATATGAGGATACAGAGCGTAGTTCTGGAATACCATTGCGATATCTCTGTCCTTGGGCTCCACATCGTTTACTACTCTGTCGCCGATCTTCAGCTCGCCGGAAGAGATATCCTCCAGACCTGCAATCATACGAAGGGTGGTGGACTTACCACAACCGGAAGGACCTACGAAAATAATAAACTCCTGATCTGCAATCTCAAGGTTGAAATCCTTAACGGCCTCAAAACCGTTGGGATATACCTTGCATACATTCTTTAAAGATAAACTAGCCATTGGTATAAACTCCTTTCATGTGTAGATATCATTATTTTAATTAAGTATATCTAAATTTCCTCACAAATGCCATGCAAGAATTTCACAAATATTTTCAATCTGATTGTAAGAATTGCTTATGAAATTACTCTTTTTCATACATTCTTGTCAACTTGTACAAATGATTGGGGCTTTCTTAGTTATTTTGACCAATCTCTATGCTCTCATCCAACTCATCCCGGAAGATTCTCTCATCCTCCTCTCCGTCGCCCGGCTCCTGTTCTCCGCCCTCACTCTGAGCCAGAATTTTATTTTCCAGACTCATAAATAATTTGTTGTAAAGCTTGGCAGACAGCAGAGCGGGCAGGGACAGGCAGAACACAAATGACACCGGAAATATCCCGTTCCACAAATACACCATCACATGGGGCAGTGCATAGAGCACAATCATCAAAATAGTCTTGGGAAACTGCACAATGCTGAGCACAAAAGCATTCCATATGGTACGCATTATCGAATTGGAGAACTTTGCCTGCACCGGAAACACATAGAGCAATGTAAACACCGTCATCATGGCAGTAATCAAAATCAACATCTGCAGCACATTGCCGATTTTCACATCCGTGGTAGTCATAATGCGATAGTCAACTCCCAGCACGCATGCCACCACCAGAAACAGACACCAGATAGCGGTGGACTGTTTAAAATTTTCCTTAAAGGCTTTAAAAAATCCTCTGGTGATATATCCTTCCTCATTGCGCACGATCTTCAGCGCCATATAATTCAGAGCCGTCAGGGACGCTCCCGCCGTGATAATGGGAATACAGCAGATCATGGTCAAAATATTCAGCCACATCAAATCCGCCATTTTGCTCAAAAACTGTATCAAAGGTCCGTCAATATCTAAAATTCTCAAACTTATACCTCCCTGCGTACTAAAAGTATTTTTCCATGGAAGTCACACGCATTCCGCCGATCTCCTCCTCAGGGCTCACCGCCCGGAAACCGATTTTTAGATAAAAGTCCACCGCATAAGGCGCGGCCTTCAAGGACATGTAATGCTCTCCCACCTCAGTTTTTAAATAGGCACAAAAGCGATCCAACAGATGCTTGCCGATTCCCCGCCTGTGATATGACTCATCCACAAATAGGAGAGAAAGATGATTCCGATTGCGGACAGACGCCGCTCCGATCAGCTGCTCTCCATCCACAGCCACCATCATCTGATACTCCCCTCTCAGAAAAGAATGGAACAATCTCTCATCCGTTATAAAATCCAAAAAATTCCGGATGCCTTCCTCAGAATAATCCGCCGCCTCAAATCTCAGGAAAGTCCGCCATATCATCTTCATGGCAGGCTCCCAATCCTCCACTCTGGCCCATCGGATACAATAAGGAAATTCTTCCGTTTCCCCCATGTCGTTTTGTCTGTCGTTTTTACTCATGTCACCTCACCGGAAAAGAGCGGCTTGAGCCAGTCATAGATATCCTGCCGAACCTTCTCCGCATCCGTCTCATTCAAAATCTCATGCCTGCTGCCCTCATAGAGCTTAAGGGTAAGATGCTCCAGACCCACAGCATCCAGAGAATCATAGGCTCTCTTCACACCCTCTCCGTAATCTCCCACCGGATCCTCTGTCCCCGCCACAAAAAGCAGCGGAAGCTCCTTTGGAACCTTCTGGAGATTCTGCTTTTGGTGAATGCGGATGATGAGCTCGAAGAGCGTCTGAAAACCATTCACCGTAAAGACAAACCCACAGAGCGGGTCGGCATTGTACTTATCTACATTATCTGTATTCCGGCTGATCCAGTCGCTTTCCGTGCGCGGGTTTTCTATACGCTTGTTATAGGATCCAAAGGCCATCTTATCCAGCAGTCTGCTCACATGCCTCTCGCCGAGAAAAACTCTCTGCAGACATGCCACCGCTTTAGCGCCGTACATTAATTTCGCAGATTGCATACCTGTCCCCACGATGACCGCACCCTGTATACCTGTTCCGTAACGGCACAGATAATTGCGCAGGATAAAGGAGCCCATGCTGTGTCCCAGAATAAAATACGGAGTCCCGGGATACAATGCCTGAGTCATTTTCTTCAGCCGATGCACATCCCGCACCACCACCGTGGCAGGGTCCTGCTTACAGAAATATCCGTAAACACCGCCCTCGACCACAGTTTTGCCATGTCCGAGATGATCCTCGCCGGTGACCACAAAACCTCTGTCCACAAAAAATTTTATCGTCTCCTCATAGCGCTCTACATACTCTGCCATCCCATGGACGAGCTGCAAAACCGCCACAGGTTTGCCGCCCTGCAGTTTCTCCTCCTCCGGCTCATAGCGCAGCGCATGAATCCGGCTCTCCCCATCCCGGGAATCAAAATAGAATTCCGTTTTTTTCATCAACAAATCTCCGCGCCCGCGGGCATCTCCTTCTCCGGCGTCATCAGCGCGAGATTCCCCTCCGCGTCCTCCGCACACAAAAGCATACCTTCAGACAATACTCCCGCCAGTTTGGCAGGCTTCAAATTTACCAGAACCATCACCTTCTTGCCCACCATCTCCTCAGGACTGTAATACGCCTTGATGCCGGACACGATCTGTTTCACCTGACTGCCGATTTTGACCTGACTGCACAGGAGTTTCTTGGATTTCGGCACTGCCTCACAGGCAATGATCTCTCCCACCTGGAACTGCATGGCTGCAAAATCATCATAGGTGATCTCCGCCTTGGCCTCTATATCTATGACACCCTTGTCAGTTTTATCCCCGTCGGCAGACGCGCCCTCTGCAGCCTGTGCTGCCGCAATCTGAGCCGTCGCGATTTCCTCCTCTTTGGCCAGAACCTCTTTCATATCCAGACGGGCAAAAAGAATCTCCGGTGTATCCGTCACCTTATTGCCGCTCTCGTAAAGACCAAACTCCGCCAGCCTGTCAAAGTCCCTCAGAGAAGTATTGAGCTGTGCCACGATCTTCTGTGCGGTCTCGGGCATAAAAGGCTCCAGCAGAGACGCTCCGATGACAATACCTTCCACCAGATTGTAGAGCACTGTGGAGAGTCTGTCTGACTTGGCCTCATCCTTTGCCAGCACCCAGGGCTCTGTCTCATCGATATACTTATTGCAGCGCTTGAAAATGCCAAATATCTCCGTCAGGGCATCCGCCACGCGATAAGTCTCCATCTTCTCCACAACCTTCGCATAAACGCCGGTGACTGTCTTCTTCAAATCCTCATCTACTGTGCTGTCCTCAGGTGTGAGCTGCGCCCCCTTGTCAGCCACCACACCGCCAAAATACTTATTGCTCATGGAAATTGTCCGATTCACCAGATTGCCCAGCGTATTGGCCAGATCGGAGTTGGTACGCTCCGCAATCAGCTCCCATGTGACATTTCCGTCATTATCATAAGGCATCTCATGCAGCACATAGTAACGCACTGCATCCACACCGAAAAACTCTACCAGATCATCCGCATAGACCACATTGCCCTTGGACTTGCTCATCTTGCCGCCACCCATGAGCAGCCAGGGATGCCCGAATACCTGCTTCGGCAGAGGCTCTCCCAGAGCCATGAGGAAAATCGGCCAGTAAATCGTGTGGAAACGAATGATATCCTTGCCGATCAAATGCAGATCCGCAGGCCAGAGCTTTTTATATTGCTCGCTGCTTGTGCCCTCCGCGTCATAGCCGATACCTGTGATATAGTTGGTCAGCGCATCCAGCCACACATAGACCACATGCTTATCGTCAAAATCCACGGGAATACCCCAGCGGAAAGAGGTGCGGGACACACACAAATCCTGCAGTCCGGGCAAAAGGAAATTATTCATCATCTCGTTCTTGCGGGACACGGGCTGAATGAACTCAGGATGCTCGTTGATATGCTGAATCAGCTTGTCCGCATACTTGCTCATACGGAAAAAGTACGCCTCCTCCTTGGCAGGCTTCACCTCTCTGCCGCAGTCCGGACATTTGCCGTCCACCAACTGCGACTCTGTCCAGAAAGACTCACAGGGCGTACAATACAATCCCTCATAGGCTCCTTTATAGATATCGCCCTGATCATACAGACGCTTGAAAATCTTCTGCACCTGTCTCTCGTGCTCCTCATCCGTGGTGCGGATAAATTTATCATAGGAGATATTCAGAAGGTCGCAGAGACTTCTGATGGTTCCCGCCACATTGTCCACAAATTCCTTGGGCGTGATTCCCGCCTCCTGAGCCTTCAGCTCAATCTTCTGTCCATGCTCGTCAGTTCCGGTCTGGAAAAAGACATCATAGCCTTCCCTTCTCTTAAATCTGCAGATACTGTCCGCCAGAACTATCTCATAATTATTTCCGATATGAGGCTTGCCCGAGGTGTAGGCAATCGCCGTCGTAAGGTAATATTTTTCCATTGTTAAACTCCTCTAAATTAATTTAATTCATAGTCTTCCGGATAAAAGTGGAATTATTAGAATAATAGTACAAAATTCAGTTTGCGTCAACTCAAGTATTCCCTAAATCTTAATCTCCGTCCATTTCCCCTGCTTAAACCGCACCGAGGCAAACAAAAACCTGGAAATCTGGTCGCCCAGCACACCAAGCCAGATACCCGTGATGCCAAGTCCCAGCGTATAACCGCACAGGAAGGACACGGCAGTACGGATGACCGTGACGCTTACGGTAGAGCTGAGCGCCGTATAGAGCGTATCGCCCGCCCCTCGCAGACAGCCCATGTAGATGACCTGACGGATTTGAAAAATCACCGTGAAGATAATCACATACATAATAGTCACGCCGATTGCCACGATTTCCTCCTCCCGGAAGAACATACTGTAGAGCCATCTGGCTCCCAGAAAATAGAGGATTGCCAGACAGACAGAGATACAGCCGCCCAGCATCTTACAGGTGCGTCCATATTCCTTGGCGAGATCAGGCTTCCCTTGTCCCAGACTGCGTCCGATCAGTGCCACTGCCGCGGACTGCAGACCGTCACCAAAGGAGAAAGACAGTCCCATAATATTCATGCCCACCTGATGCGCCGCCATGGCATTTGTGCCCATGTCCGCAGCCATGATCGCCGTCATCATAAAACCAATACGCATAAGTATCTGCTCAAAGAACACACTGTAGCCCACCTTGATCAACGACACCAGCGCTGCCATGGACGGTTTGATACGGTTCGCAAACACATGAGGTATACTTATAAATCCGTTTTTATTGAAGATAGAGCAGATACTCATGATACAGGACACCACTGTGCCCAATACCGTAGCCAGCGCCGCACCCTCGATTCCAAGTGCGGGAAACCCGCAATGGCCGCCGATGAGCAGATAATTGAAAATAATATTGATGACATTGGAGGTCACATTGGTGCGCATGGTAATCTTGGTGTTCCCTGCGCCCCGCTGCGCGGAATTAATGGCAATTTGGATACAATTGAAAATCATGCCACCCATAATAATCCTGAAATATGCCACAGCCATGTCATGTGTATCCGACGAAGAACCACATAAACTGATAATCGGGCTTGCCAGTGCCACAAACAGTACACCCAGGACAATAGCTGCCACTGCCACAAAAATCAACGCAGTGATCAGAATTTCATTGGCATCTCTCTTTTTGTCCTGCCCTCTCCTGCGGGCCACCAGCGCAGAGAGCGCCACGCCCGACGCTATAAACAGAGACATGCCCATAAATTTGGGCTGGGTGGTCAGCCCCACCGCCGCCACGGCGCTTTTCCCCAGAGAGCTCACCATGAGAGAGTCCACCAGGCCTGCAAAAGCCACAAAGAAGGACTCCACTATGGCGGGCCACGCCATGGTGAGCGAACTGCGGATAATTTCCCTGTCATATGTATGTTTTGTAAATTTACTTTTTTGCTCCACAGCAGATCCTGTTTTCAAATCTCAACGCCTCCACTACCGTTTGTTTTCTGTGGTAAGTGTGGTATACTCTCCATTCCGGTCATAGGAATCCAACAGATAGCTGTCGTCCGTCAGGACGCAGTCGATTTCCTCATCCACACCTTTGTAACGGCTGCGCTTGCGCAAATCCTCCTTCGTCTCTCGCTGTCCGGAATTCAAAGATTTTTTCCCCGCATACTTACCGGCCAGCCTTTCGCCCAATCTTCCGCCAAAACGCTTGGCCAACTGCCCGGCCGCATCCCGGAATTTTACCCGGGCCTTCACAAATGGATTTTCCCTTACCTTTCCGGGGTCGGAATGTGTCGTAAAATAAGGATTGTCTGTTATCTGTGTCCGAGGATACTGCACCGCTGTGGAAGCCGCTGCAACACTTGCGTCATGACTGACGTCTCGATCTAGTGTCACCACCGGATTGACACCCTCCGTCCGGTTCTCACTGCCATCCACTGGTTTCTGCGTCCCCAAAACCGCATCCCCCGCAGTCTCCGAACCCCACAGACGGCCCAACAGGCGTTTGCCACCGATAAGAGTATTCCGCAGCATATCAATCAGAGACATACCCTGGTCCCGGGTCTCCGGCATCGCCGTCATTTTGGAAGATGCAGAAGAAGACGCACGCATACCGCCCGTCTCCTCTTTCTTTGTGTGATGTTCATGAATGCAACCCGTCACCTGATGCGAACTGCTGTGACCGTTCAGGCCGGAACTGCCAATCCCGCCAACCTGCATAGATATCCTCCAAATATTACCGCACCTTGCTCAATCGTTCCGTCATTTTATTCAAATCATTATAGTAAGTGAGCGCCGCAACTCTGTGGCTATAATTATTATAGATTACCACCACACAGTCATTTCTTTTCTTATTGAAAAAATAAGTTACATCTGTGAAACTCTGCATTCCATCTGATATCACATCACTAAAACTTTCATATTCATAGGTTATTTTCTTATGCACACTTATCTCAGAATAACCTATACACAATCCAAACATGCTGTATTTCCGATCGTCTATATGTAATCCTACCTGTCTGTTGCCCAGATAAACCACTCCGATACCATCAGCACTGTCGGTAGAAATCTCATCCTTGGAATATTGCCTGACCCGCTTAGCCATATCCGTATTTTTTGTCAGAGAAATCCCCAAGGCCTTCTCCAGCTCTGCAGCCTCCATATTTACCATTCCTGTGACATCCGTCGCTTCAGGCGCTAAAAAGTTCATCGTCTTTTTCCCTGCTATAATAAGCAGGCAAATTATAACGAGCCGCTGCACCCATATACCTAATAAGCTTTTTTGTCTTCCCACAGCCATCCTCGCTCAAACACCTCACTATCCCATCTGGGCCAAAAGTGTCCGCACATTACCGCGCACGTCTCCTTTAAACACTGCCGAGCCCGCCACAACGACATTTGCACCTGCCGCAACAGCCTCCGCCACATTCTCCGCGCAAATCCCGCCATCCACCTCTATATCGATGGAAAGTCCTTTGGCGGCCACCATGGCACGCACCTCTCTGACCTTTTCCAGACACTGAGGAATCAACTTCTGTCCGCCGAATCCGGGCTCCACCGTCATGACAAGCACCATATCCACCAGTTCCAGATAAGGCTCTACCGCCGCAACCGGGGTGTCGGGCTTTATAGTGATCCCCACCTTCTTTCCCAAGGCACGAATCGCCGCAATGGTCTCCTCCACCTGCTCCGTGGCCTCTATATGAAAATTAATCAAATCCGCACCGCAGTCCGCAAAATCCTGAATATAGCGCTCCGGTCGTTCAATCATCAAATGTATGTCAAAAAACAGCTCCGTCCGTTTCCTGAGCCCCGCTATTACCGGCATCCCATAGGAGATGGACGGCACAAACATGCCGTCCATCACATCAATGTGAAGCCATCTGACCTTCTCCTGTTCCACCTGACGAACTGCTTCTCCCAGATTCCAGAAATCTGCGGACAATATGGATGGTGCTAAGATATTCATAACCGTTACTCCTATGTTATAAAAACTCTTTCACAGACTTATAGACCCCCTCCGCATCCAGACCGTATTTTTTCACCAATGCGGTCGCGGATCCGGATTCACCAAACACGTCCTGCATACCAAGCTTTTTCACGAGAACAGGATGTTTTGCGCACAGGCAGCCGCACACGGCGCTGCCCAGTCCGCCGATGACGGAGTGCTCCTCCACTGTGACAACCTTGCCAGTCTTTCGTGCGCTGTCTACAATAATATCCTCATCCAGCGGTTTAATGGTGCAGATATTGACCACCTCTGCACTGATGCCTTCCGCCGCCAGCAATTCCGCAGCTCCCAGAGCGGAGTCCACACAAATACCGGTGGCTACAATTGTCACATCGCTGCCCTCGCGCACCACAGTGCCCTTTCCAATTTCAAAATGATAATCGGGCCGGTCATTGATGACAGGCACAGGCGCACGTCCAAAACGGATATACACGGGACCTTCGTATTCCAACGCGGCTCGTACCGTCGCTCTCGCCTCCACCTCATCGGAGGGACACATCACTACCATGCCGGGGATGGTACGCATCAGCGCGATATCCTCATTGCACTGGTGGCTCGCGCCATCCTCACCCACAGTTATGCCCGCATGAGTTGCACCTATCTTTACATTCAAATGCGGATAGCCGATAGAGTTACGCACCTGCTCGAAGGCGCGTCCCGCCGCAAACATGGCAAAGGAACTCACAAAGGGAATCAGGCCCGTCAGGGACAATCCTGCTGCCACACCCATCATATTGGCCTCCGCAATACCACAGTCGATATGCCTGTCGGGATATGCCTTGCGGAAAATACTGGTTTTAGTCGCCGCCGCAAGATCCGCATCCAGCACCACCAGCTGGGGAAATTCCTCTGCCAGTTCCTTCAGCGCGTTGCCGTAACCCTCTCTGGTTGCTATCTTCTTAATCGTATTATCTGCCATTACCCCTCAACCTCCTTTGCAAGCTCCTGCTCGATCCTGTCAAGATCAGCCATTGCCACAGCAAACTCCTCGTCATTGGGAGCCTTGCCATGCCAGTCGATGCTGTTTTCCATAAAGGAAACGCCCTTGCCCTTCAAGCTGTGAAGCACGATGCAGGTAGGCATGCCCTTGGTCTCCCTGGCCTCCTGAAAGGCGGCGCGCAGAGCATCAAAATCATGAGCGTCCACATTGATAACATGGAAGTTGAATGCCTCAAACTTTTTATCGATTGGATAGGGAGAACAAACCTGATCGATGGGTCCGTCTATCTGCAGATTATTATTATCCACAATGACGCAGAGATTGTCCAGCTTGCGGAAGCCCGCAAACATGGAGGCCTCCCACACCTGTCCCTCCTCGATCTCGCCGTCGCCCAGAACGGTATACACGCGGTAATTTTTGTTCTGCAGCTTTGCGCCCAGAGCCATGCCCGCCGCCGCAGAAATCCCCTGCCCCAGAGAACCGGAGGCCATATCTACACCCGGAATATGCATATTGGGATGTCCCTGAAGATAGGATCCCAGCTTTCGTAGAGTCACCAAGTCCTCCACGGGGAAAAAGCCTCTATTGGCCAGCGCCGCATACAGACCGGGAGCCGTATGTCCCTTAGACAGCACAAAACGATCTCTATCCTCCATCTGAGGATTCTGAGGATCAATATTCATCTCCTCAAAATACAGAAAAGTAAATACATCTGCCGCGGAGAGTGAACCGCCGGGATGTCCTGCTTTTGCGCTGTGTACACCAGCAATAATACCCTTTCGGACATCATTGGCGTGTTTTTTCAATTCCAAATTTGTCATGTGTTCCTCCGTTTCTGAGCTGTCTGCCGCTGCGGCAGTCTCTATCCAAACATCCATGTACTATCATACCATGAGTTCGTCTATTCGTCCATTTACATTTTTATTTTTATGTCAGGTATTTTGTCCGTAATATGCATCCCTGCCATGTTTGCGGTAATAGTGCTTATCCTGAAGCTCCTGAGGGGCTGGAGCAATCTGCGGATTTATAAGCTCCGCCCGATACGCCATCTTCGCCACTTCCTCCAGAACCACTGCATTATGTACCGCCTCTCCGGCAGTTCTCCCCCATGTGAAAGGGCCATGGCATTTGCACAGCACTGCCGGAACCGCCATGGGGTCTTTATTCAGACGCCGAAACTCATTCACAATCAAATGTCCCGTATTCGCCTCGTAGGCATCCGCAATCTCCTCTGCCGTCAGACAACGCAGACAGGGCACGGGACCGTAAATATAATCGGCATGGGTAGTCCCGTAGCATGGAATGTCCCGCCCGGCCTGAGCCCACGATGTAGCATAAGAAGAATGAGTATGCACTACACCGCCGATCTCGGGAAAAGCTTTATAAAGCTCCAGATGGGTAGCGGTATCCGAAGATGGCCGGTAATCTCCCTCCACCTGATTGCCCTGCAGATCCATCACCACCATATCTTCCGGTTTCAGTCTGTCATACTCCACGCCGCTGGGCTTTATGACAAACAGACCGCTTTCCCTGTCAATGGCGCTGACATTGCCCCATGTAAAAGTGACAAGACCATAGCGGGGCAGATCCATATTGGCTTCATAGACAATCTCTTTCAATTCTTCCAGCATCGCAAATATGCCTCCTCTTACTTTATCGCTCACGGCCTCAATGAATCTATCGCCGCTTTCTGGACAGGCAGAGCGGCCTTGTACGCCGCGATGAACCGCTCGAAACCCTCCACATCCTCCGCATCGGGATGCACTGTAGTTCCTGTCTGCCCTGCAAAAATCTTGTGATCCAGATAGTCCGCCAGACTCTCTCCAGCCTCACGCTCCCGCATATAAGCCGCAAGGACTGCCATGCCCCAGGGACCGCCCTCACCGGCAGTATCCATCACCGTCACCGGCGCATTCAAAGCAGCAGTCAAAATCCGCTGTCCCACCACAGGAGTCTTAAACAGGCCGCCATGACCCATGAGAACATCCACCCTCACATGCTCCTTTTTCAATAGAATGTCATTGCCCACTTTCAGAGCGGCCAAAGCGCTGTAAAGATGTGTCCGCATGAAATTGGCCAGCGTGAAGCCGGCATCCGGCATACGCACAAAGAGCGGTCTGCCTTCATTCAGGCCCACCACCGGCTCACCGGAAAAAAAATTGTATGACAAGAGACCGCCGCAATCCACATCCGCCTCCAGCGCTTTGCGATAGAGAGTGCCGTAGAGATCATTTTTGTCTATCTGCATGCCGAAAGTCTCCGCAAATTCCCCGAACAGATTCACCCACGCGTTCAAATCGGAAGTGCAGTTGTTGCAGTGTACCATGGCCACGGGCATGCCGTCGGGCGTCGTCACCATATCGATCTCCTCATACACACCGGAGAGCGCTTTCTCCAACACTACCATAGAAAATACCGATGTCCCCGCTGATACATTGCCTGTATATACGCGCACGGCATTGGTGGCTGTCATCCCGGTGCCTGCGTCTCCCTCGGGCGGACACATGGGAACGCCGGGCTGCAGAGTTCCCGTGGGATCCAAAAGCCGCGCCCCTTCCGCACTCAGCACACCGCCCTGTTCCCCGGCGCTCAATACCCGGGGCAGAATTTCCTCCAGTGTCCACGGAAAATTCTTCTCCGCAATCAATCCGTTAAACCGTTCCAGCATCCCTGCATCATAATTGCCGGTGCCTGAATCAATGGGAAACATGCCTGAGGCCTCTCCCACACCCAGAACCTTCTCCCCTGACAATTTCCAGTGAATATAACCCGCCAGCGTCGTCAGGAATGCAATGTCCTTCACATGTTCCTCCTCGTTTAGAATGGCCTGATAGAGATGTGCGATACTCCATCTCTGAGGTATGTTAAAATCAAATATCTGCACCAGCTTCCTGCACGCCTCCTCCGTCATGGTGTTACGCCAGGTACGGAACGGCACAAGCAATTCTCCGTTCCCGTCAAAAGCCATATAACCATGCATCATGCCGGAAATACCCATTGCGCCGATCCGGGTCAGCGGCAAATCATATCTGGCCCGCACATCCTCCGCCAGATTTTTATAACAATCCTGCAATCCCGTCCAGATATCCTCAAGACTATACGTCCAAATATTGTTTTCCAGGCGATTCTCCCACTCGTGGGCCCCCATGGCAATGGGCTCATGCTCTGACCCGATGAGCACGGCCTTGATTCTCGTGGATCCAAACTCTATGCCCAAAACAGTACTGCCGTCCTGCAGTTCTTTTTTTATCTGCTCACACATAATTACACCCTCCCGGCAATATACATAGAATTCCATTTGAACCTGATTTTTATGTCAGGCTCCTGCTGCATCTGCTCTCAGTATAGATATCCTGTATTTTATTGTCAATGCATCTTTTTCTTCTATAAATTATATCTATCTGTATCAATTTGTCCTGTTGGCATATTATCCGGCACGACGCATAAATTGAAATGAAATCTTAATCCTCACAAGGTGATTCTATTTTGAAAAAGCGTCCTTCTCTCTCCCCACGTCAACTGCTACTCTGTGCCGCCATACTGCTGCTTTTCACCGCCCTCATCCTGTTTCTCTTCGGGCACAAAAAAGATGAAAAACAATTCACCAACCTGACCCATGATCTGTTCGTGGAACAAATGACCTCCAACACGCTGAATATGCACTATACGCTGGCCTTCCCGGAAGATTTTGGAATCTATGACTATAAACCCGTCCTCCCCGGCTACAGTGCCGATGAAGACCGCTCCGCCCGGCTGGCTGTAGACAATACTCTGAGCGAACTGTCGAAAATCCGCCCTGGAAAACTGAGCCCGGAGGACGCCTACACCTACGACCTGCTGGTGCGCAAATTAGAAAATTCCCAAAATCTCAATGAATTTACCTATTATCAAATGCCCCTGTCCCCCTCCTCCGGCATGCAGTCCCAGCTTCCCATTCTGCTGGCCGAATACACCTTTCGGAATCGCCGGGATGTGGAAGACTATCTCGCCCTGCTGGATCAGACGGACACCTACCTTGCCTCCCTGCTTGCTTTTGAGCAGGAAAAGGCCGCTGCCGGGATGTCTATGTCCACCTACTCTCTCCGCCAGGTCAAGAATCAATGTGACACTATTGTCTCAAAGAATACTCTGGAAGAAGGCAGCCATTTTCTGCAATCTACCTTCCGGGAACGCCTGACTCCTCTGGTGCAGAATGGCAGTCTCTCAGCCAAAGAGGCGGAAAAATATATCCAACAAAACGACCGCCTGCTGCGCACGGTCGTTCAACCCGCATATGAAGCTCTGGCGGACGGACTGTTTCTTCTCGAGGATAGCGAAGGCGTCCCGCCGCTTCCCACAGGGCTCTGCTCCCGCCCTTCAGGAAAGGAATACTATCAGTATCTGCTCATCTCCCAGACAGGTTCCTACCGCCCTGTGGAGGATGTTAAGGCCATGCTGCAGGAAAACATGCAGGCTGAATACAAAACAATCTGCACAATGATACAGGAGCATCCCGATTTGGCCGGGCAGCTCAAAACAGGCTCCTACGCGGAACTCCCCTGTACAGACGCCGACGCCATGCTCGCCGACCTGCAGAAAAGAATGCAACGGGATTTTCCCCTGCTGCCGGACTGTGAAACGACGGAGACCACCTCTTTTCCTCAGGTTCAGGTAAAAAATGTCTCTCTGGATTTACAGGAATATTGTGCCCCCGCCTTTTACCTCACCGCTCCGCTGGACGATACTGACAACAATGTCATATATATCAACCGAAAAAATGCACCATCCGGACTGGAACTCTACACCACTCTGGCCCACGAAGGCTACCCCGGCCATCTTTATCAGACTGTGTATCATAACCGGGATTTTCTGAACCGGGAAGAAAACAAAGTACGTCAGCTTCTGGGATATGGCGGCTATCTGGAGGGCTGGGCCCTCTATGTGGAATTCTACGGCTATGACTATGCGACAGAGCTTTTGCAGGAACAGGGCCGACAGGAAGACGCTCTGTGCGTCCAACTGGAAAAGCACAACCGCAGCCTGATCCTGTGCCTGTATTCCACACTGGACATCATGATTCACTACGACAACGCCTCCCGCGAGGATATCGCAGCATTTTTGCAGGACTTCGGCATCCACAGCACGACTGCCGTCAATACCGTCTATAATTACATAGCCGACGAGCCCTGCAATTACCTGAAATATTATCTTGGCTATCTGGAGATTCTGGAACTGAAAGAAACCGCCCGGACCTGCTGGCAGAATGAATACAATGACTATGATTTCCACTGCTTTCTGCTCGATGCCGGCCCCTCGGATTTTACCGCGCTCTCTGCGCTTTTGGATTGACAAAACACAGGATTGGTTCTATGATGTCTTGGATAGATTGAATATATCGAGGACTTCCCATGGAACAATTACTTTTCAGCTTAAACGCTACCATACCTGTATTTCTTGTGATGGTCATCGGCTACCTGATCAGACGGCTGGGCATGGTAGACGAACCTTTTGTCAAGACTCTGAATCAATTTAATTACAAGATTACGCTCCCGGTGCTGTTGTTTAAGGATATCGCGGAATCAGACTTCTACAGCGTCTGGGACACCCAATATGTGCTCTATTGCTTTTTGGTCACACTGACAAGCATCGCGGTCATCTGGACAGCGGCAGGACTTTTTTATAAGAATAAGGCCCTGCTGGGAGAACTTATCCAGGCCTCCTATCGAAGCAGCGCCGCGGTGCTTGGCATCGCTTTTATCCAAAATATCTATGGCAATTCAGGCATGGCGCCTCTGATGATCATCGGCACCGTACCTTTGTACAATGTTGCCGCCGTGCTGGTGCTGTCCTTCACCGGCCCTGCCGCTCATGGATTGGACAAGACCTCTCTCAAAAAATCCCTCAAAGACATCCTGACCAATCCCATCATCATCGGTATCGCGCTGGGCATGCTTGTGTCCGCCTGCCGCATTCAATTTCCCTTTATTGTCACCAAGACCATCGGCAATATCTCCGTGCTCGCCACGCCCCTGGCGCTTCTGGGACTGGGCGCGGGCTTTGAGGGCAGAAAGGCGCTGAAGCAAATTCCGCCCACTGCAGTGGCATCCTTCTTAAAGCTCATTGTCCTGCCCGCATTGTTCCTGCCTCTGGCAGTCCTCATGGGCTTTACTCAGGAAAAGCTGGTGGCCATCCTCATTATGCTAGGCTCCCCCACCACCGTGAGCTGCTATATCATGGCCAAAAATATGGGCCACGAGGGAACGCTGACCTCCAGCGTGGTGGTGGCAACCACTTTCTTAAGCTCCATCACTCTCACAGTCTGG
Source organism: Acetatifactor sp. (assembly GCA_029055435.1). Classification (GTDB taxonomy): domain Bacteria; phylum Bacillota; class Clostridia; order Lachnospirales; family Lachnospiraceae; genus Acetatifactor. The sequence continues at coordinate 18,164 of JAIDDH010000047.1, read as the reverse complement.
CTGTTCGTGCTGAGAAGTATGGGGATGATCTGATTTACAATGCTCTGATTATTCGGTTTTATTTATGAGGTCTGCGCCATAAAATATAATATATTTCTCTCCAGACCGAGGCCGACTATGAATATCTTTCTCCATCTTTCCGATATCATTATCCCACTGATTATTTTCTTTGTCGTAAGCTATGGTCTGGCATCCAGAGTAAAAGTCTATGAAAGCTTTCTGCGCGGTGCAAAGGATGGCCTGAAAATCGTGGTGGATATTATCCCCACTCTCATTGGGCTGTTGGTTGCAGTGGGCGTGCTGCGCGCCTCCGGTTTTTTTGAACTGTTGGGCAGCCTGCTGGGCCCTGTCACAGAACGAGCCGGGCTTCCCGCCCAGCTCGTCCCCCTGCTTGTCGTAAAACTATTCTCCTCCTCCGCCGCCACCGGACTGGTGCTGGATATCTTCAAGGCAAACGGCCCCGACTCCTACGCCGGAACCGTGACCTCTATCCTCATGAGCTGCACCGAGACCGTGTTTTATACTATGAGCGTGTATTTCCTGGCAGCGAAGGTGACAAAGACCAGGTATACTCTGACAGGTGCGCTGCTGGCTACGCTGGCGGGGACAGTGGCAAGCGTGATGTTGGCGGGGTGGATGTGACTTTTCTTTACACATTTAGGTCGGCGGAAGGGTTTTGTTCCATAATTGTAATCTACACTCCTGCACGGGGAGTGACTAGGGGAGCTTGCAGCAGCCGATCCTGTCTGGCTATTTCAATCCACACTCCCGCACGGGGAGTGACGCGGAATCACTCAGATGGAGGGTGATAAGCTGATATTTCAATCCACACTCCCGCACGGGGAGTGACGCTGCATTTGTACTACTTTGATGATGGGAGCAATATTTCAATCCACACTCCCGCACGGGGAGTAACCTATTATCCCCTGGATGCCTGTCGGGGTACTATACAATTTCAATCCACACTCCCGCACGGGGAGTGACTACGCCATAGTTGGCGCTTGCTCCTCTACCGTTGGATTTCAATCCACACTCCCGCACGGGGAGTGACTGTAATAAGCTGAGGACTTTACTGGAGAGTAATGATTTCAATCCACACTCCCGCACGGGGAGTGACAGCAAACATAGACAAAAACATCTTTCTACTTTCATCTATATTTACTAAAACTACCCAATAATAATACTTCTCTAATGCCAGTTACCTCGACTTGGCTATTATGAACAGTAATTTGATGATGGTTCTTTCCTAATATTCAGGTGCGAACCACCCATGCTTTTTATGTGTGTTTCTAATTCGCACTATAAAATACTACAGAATGAGTACTCCTTCTTGGTCAAACGTCTGCTTTGCCCCATAGTGCTCTATTTTGTTTTTATATTGATTTCCCAGATAATAGAACCGCAAGCTATCCTTTTTCTCATCAATAAGTTCCAACAGTTGTGCTTTCAGTAATTTGCATTGACCCGGATCTAAAACGCACTCAAACACCGAATTTTGTACTCGCTGTCCATGATTCACGCACTGCTTTGCCACTTTACGCAGACGGGCTTTTCCTTTGCTATCTTCCGTGTTCACATCATAAGTAATTAATACAAGCATATTGCCTCATCCTCACTTCCACATAAATGGCGGATAGCCGTCGATATCTCCTCGCAGATGTCTGGCGAGCAATAATGCCTGAACATGCGGCACCAGACCCCAGCATATTTTTTCCTGTAGATAAGGGTGTGTAATTTGTTCCCGTTTGTGTTCCTGCCAGGCCGTGATAAATTTCTTTCGCCCATCCTCCGTGAACTCTACAGCTCCGCTTTCAGAAATTTGAAAATGTTCCTTTCTGATCTTCCGGTTATTGATGAGTGTTAAAACAAATCTGTCCACCAATACAGCCCGCATTTCTTCCATTAGATCAAGTGCCAGAGACTTTCTTCCCGGTCGGTCCCGGTGTAAAAACCCCACATAAGAGTCCAGTCCCACACCTTCCAAGGCATATGCACAATCATTTGCTAAGAGCGTGTAACCAAACGACAGCATTGCATTTACATTGTCCAAAGGCGGTCGCTTATTCCTTCCGCTGAAAGGGAATGCATCCTTTTGATTTAAAATTAAGTCGCCAAAAATTCCGAAATAAAGAGAAGCACATTCTCCTTCCAATCCCCGCAGCGAGTCCAGATCCTCTTCCCGCTTTATTTTATCCATGGCATTTATCAAGTATTGAATTGTTGTTTTGCAGCGCTCCGCATCGACTTGAAGGGGATGATCCCGCAAGGTTCTGTCTATACTCCATCGGCAATTGAATACCTTCCCCAAAATAAGGTTGCGCGCTATCAAACAACTGGCCTCCTTATGATCTGAAATTCGATACTGCTGTTTTCTCAAAAGTACATTTCCCTGATTCTCACCAACCACTCTGCATAAAAACCTCCCAAAAGGGCTAAAAAACGTAAGATTAATACCCTTTTGGGCACATACTCCCATGAAAGCCGGTGTTGCCCCATTATAAGTAAAACACACAATACTCTCCAATGTGTGCAGCGGAAATTGCCCTACTTTCTGTTTCGCAATCTCCACGCACACAGTCTCTCCCTCCAGAGATAAAAATGCATTTTCAGTGGTAATGAATAAAGTATTCAACAATTTACGCATACTATTCCTCCAGCAGACGATCCTCTATATAGGAAGTTACCGCTTTTTCTTTACCCAGCCTAGGTACACAGATTTCTTTTAAAGAACAGGCATTACATCCTTTATGCGGCTTTACCTTCGGCGTATATCCTTTCTTCCATAAATCATGCATTTCGTCCGCCATGGCATACACTTTGGTGCGCAAAGCATCTGTAAACTCTACACTTTTTCTTCTGTGATTTTCTCCGTAAAATAAGCTTCCGCAGGGTATATGACACATCAGCATTTCTTCCAGACAAATAGCCTGACCACACAACTGCAATTCGTCCGCCTCGTTCGTCTTGGGTAGTCCTCTTTTATATTCAATTGGATAGGGCTCCCACAGCCCTTCATAGGAAAATAAAGGAACGCCCTGCTCAGACTTGTGAAATTCCACAACATCGCACACACCGGACATGCCAAGCTTTGCTGATTTGATATTCAATCCTCTTGTAATCAGCAGATCTCCTCTCTTTTCGATTCGATCTTTATCATGTGCCACGGTATGAAATAAATGTCCGTCTATCGTTCTCTCATTCTCCGCCCATTGCTGCTCAACATGAATCAGAGCCCACTGTCTCCTGCAATATGCAAAATGTTGCAGCCCTGAAAGCATTAAATAATCGTCTTCCTGATACATGACTATATTCCTGCAATAATTTCCGGCTCTAATTCAGGAAGAGGTTCTATGCAAATCTCATAATCCTCCACCGCACTAGGTACCAAAACACCGTCCTTTAATGTGACTTTCAGAGAATCATGCACTTTCGCAGCAGAATATTGACCGATTTTATTATTGTGTTTCCACCAGTATACGGAGACCACTTCCATACTACCGTCCGGTCTTGCCGCAGACGCGTCGTTGATAAAAAGTGTGCGGAGTGCCTCTTTCAGCAATTCGGCATCCTCCTCCGAGAATCCGGTTTTTTCTGCCAGTTGAACATTGATGGAACCCTTGATCCTATACAGTCCAAATTCTACAAAATGCTTTGTTCCCATCGTATCAGAGCTCTTCCCTTCCGCGGGTTCACTATTCACACTCTTTGTAATCTGCATACTGTTAATATCAACAGGAGAACAACTCACCGCCTGATGGATAGAAACAGGTCCTCTGACACCCACAGAAACACCATCCTTTTTATCCTTGCTCTTAAATGCAAACACCTGTCCAAAGGTGCGCACATCAATCCACTTTTCGCATGCTTGTCTAGCATAGTCGTCGTTGGACTGATAGACCGTAATATTTCCTGCCGCTCTCTCGCTCAAAGACGAAAAACCGTCGTCGCTGCGCTCTGCCGACTGCACGAAAATAGACTCTCCCATATCCTGCAGACGATTCCTTATTTTTCTTTTAATACACACATCTGATATTTCTCCCTGCCCTGCATAAGTGGTTCTGGGACGATTCCCATTGAGAGGGTCACCGTTGGGATTGGCATTCGCCACCTTAACCAATACTGTAAAATCAATCTTATTCTGCAAGCTACTCATTTTCCTGTACCTCCTTTGTCTCCTCTTTAATCTCTTCTCTGGTTTGTTCTTTTGTTCCTTTTTTTGACTGATTTAGTTCGGCTCTCTGCAGATAATATCCCAATAGATAAGTTTCCTTCAGTTCCTGATTCATGGATTTCACATCTTCATCACGAAATGAGAGAACTATTTCACTGATTACGTTACGATAATGTTCTCTTGCTCCCGGTTTCAGCTTCTGGAAATAAGGATTCAACAGACCCTCCAAGATTTTCCATGTCTGCATCGGATGATTGACATAGGCCGACTGAAGCCGAATCGCATTGGGATCACGGGACTCTTCTCTGTCATAAGTCATCCGCTCCACCTTTTCACACACTGCCAGCAGTCTTCCGAACAAATAGCTTCTGTCATGGTTTTCCAAATCCAATCTCATATCGTCTCTCTCTTCCTGCCTTTCTGCATTTTTCTCATAATAGTATTTATTTATTACCGCACACGCCGTAGACAGCACTCGTTCTCTGTTTCCTCTTGAGTATGCCATGGGTGTGGAAGCCCGAACCGTCAATGCCCGAACCATATCAAAAGGTATGGGCTGTCTCTCCAGCATGCACTTTACCAGCCTTTGTGTCTGATCCTTCAGTACCTTATCATCTACATCAATAAATTTTCCTCTTTCACGCCCGAATGCGCATTCCACAATTCTCCGAAAAATCGGTGTCTCAACAGAATAATAGGGGTGGCTTTTCGCGTCAAATTTCAGATAAAACCAGTTGCAGGTCTCTCCCCAATAGAGTATTCGCTCCAAAAAGTCCGATGCCGCCAGTTCGTGATAATATGTCACAGATAATCTCCCTGTCGTAGCCGCATCCAGCCCCATCACAATAATGGAATCTGTCTCATCAAACTGATTCCGATAACCCCTAAAAGTTCTGATCAGATTTCTCCGATAAGACACTGGCGTATTATGTATCTCCTCGTCTTCTGTCAGACCAAATTCATCAAACATGCCCGGTGTTTTCTTTCCCTGCGGATTCCAGCAAAGGAAGATTCTCTTATCCTGACTGCCTATGAACGTCCCCTGTGTTTTGGCAAGCCATGTCAAAGCGCTGTGCATTTTCTGGGAAGCCTCGTAACTCAGCGCATAAGCCTGCTCCGCATTTTGAAATCTTCCCCGGTAGGTGTAGCCTTGTCCATCATTTGCAGATACCACCTTTGCCCCATAGTCGGATGCCACAATTCCCTTGGGATGATTCTCGGAAATCGTTCCCTCCTTTCCTGTAAAATAACAGATATCTGTCCTGCCCTGCTGCTCCGTTAGATAATAATTCGTATAGGCCTGCACCAGCGAGGCATCCTCCCATGTGCCGGTCTGCCCTGACTCTTCACCCAGAATACGAAACCTGACCAGCGCTTTCTCGTAAGGCTGTCCGCTGATTTTTTTCGGTTGAAAAATACCGTCCTCATTTAACTCAATCAGTCCTTCACGGATCAAATCCGAGATCACCGTCTGCTGCAACAGATAATGATAAATCGCCTGTATTTTTGGATGTGTATATTCCGATGCGGCCCAGCTCTCCAAATTTGTGAGATAAGCATGAAATTTTTCTTCCGCACTTTTTCTCTCTTTCTCCTTCTCGCAGTGACAGGCAAAATCGCCTGCCAGATAGGAAAGCGTATCGCATAAGGGATGGGGCGCTGCCCCGGAACTTCTTCCTGCGGAAGCCTCAGTCACGGGAATGAGTGTTGGCGCATCCTCCTTTTTGATTATCTCAGCATTCCGAAATACACCTTCACTGTTCAGTATAATTTCAATCTGCGCATTGGCCTCCTTATGCGCAATAGGCATGAGCGGCGTATCGGAATGCTGCCCCTTTCCTATATTACTGTCATATGTCTCAACAAGTCGGTTCACCCATGACATCTATTGCATCACCCCTTCCTCATTTGCAATTGAGAAGTTTCCCGCCTCCTCGTCAAACCTTTTTATGTTCATCTCCCTCACCGGCCTGTGAATACACTCCCACGGCGGCAAAAAGGAAATAATACCGTCCCGCATCACCGCCTGCCACAAGCGCACGCACATTTTGCCTCTTGTCTCGTCGGAATATGCCTCATCCGCATAGGTAATCCCGTGATACATCATGCCAAAGCTAAGCTCCACAGGATAATCTATATTGTCCGGGCGGTCATAAAATCCTTTACCCTCCCCGAAAACGCAAGGTTTTACATACCCCTGACACTCTCTGGTGCCAAGAAATATATCTCTCCTTCCGCCCCTTTCGATCATTCTCTTCGCAATATTGTGATGTTTGTTCTCATTACGATCCTGTTCCAATTCAGGACGGTTTTCATTCCAGATAAAGTGAGCCCTCACCTGATACCGGCACTTCTTCAGGTAGGTATAATAGGACAAATCATTTTTGTCATTGTAATATTTGATGGGGCGTATTCCCTTTGTCTCTGTCTGAATCGGATTCATAATACGCACTTCGTCTATGATCCAAATCAGTGTCGGTTTCCAATATATACTTTGCAGAATTCCTTTTAACGCCTCATAGGTCGGCACCTGATAAGTAAATTTTTCACCGCCCACACGGGTAATCGGATCCGCAAATAATCCATATTCTCCAATAACTTCAAACTCCACTGTATTCCTGTGTTTCATCTTTCCTCACATTCCGCCGCACAAGCGGCATTACTAAATTTGATTTTATCCGGCTATAAAACATAATGTCCCACTGCCTGCTCATCCATTACCGTAACACCAAACTGCTCATCATACGCCTGCCTGTCCAACAACAATACCCTCCCGTCCAGAACACTGTACAACAATCCAGCCTGATCCAATTTCTGCTTCTGCCATGCATAAAGATTTACCGTATACTTCTGAGCCTGTCGAATCACCTCCTGAAATTTTTCCAACTCAAACCATTCTCTCTCCATCGCCCTCAATTGTTCCATCCAATATTCGCCCTCTTTGTACGGTACTACTACATCTATAGTGTTCTCATCGAATACCTGAAATGCCCTGCCCACTGTCTTAAAGGGCTGGCGCAAAATAAATTTCTCCGCCTCTTTTGCATGAGGATTATCGTTAGATAATAAATCCGCAAGATAAAATGTGGTTTTTTGATCCTCGATCGGATATCTGATCTCGTTCTCAGTCTTCTCAAAAAGATACTGGTAAAATTTGCGGGTGGCCTGTTCTCCAATTAGTGATTCCTCCTCACTCTTCTGATTTTCCAACACGTTTCGGGTACAAAGCTGGGCATTCCTGATATCTTTCAGCATATTCAGATTTTCGTCCTTGAGACTGATTAAATACACCTGTCCCATCTGTCCATACTCGTTGCTGCGGTTACACCTCCCTGCTGCCTGGGATAAATTGTCAATACCTGCCAAAACACGAACCACACAGGAAAAGGAAATATCCACTCCTGCCTCGATCAACTGCGTCGAAATACAAATAAGCTTCCTCACATTGGTATGTTCCCGAAACCCCTGTTGCAGTGCAGATAGATTTTCCCTCAGTTGTTCCAATACATCCATCCTGTGTGTCTGACACATTGCTGTCGAAAGGTGAAATACATCCCACTGTCCATATGCTGCCTGCTCCCGCAGCTTTTCACTCAGTTTCCTCGCTTCCGCTTTCGTATTACAGATTATTAGAAGAGATGTATGCCGTTCCATTTGTTCACCGCAAAATGTGACACACTCATCCCAATCCATCCCGCCGGATAACACTCGACTCTGAATCTGGGCCCGCTCAAACACTTGAAACTGTTCTTGATTTAAATGTACCATATCCGGCTTTTCCGCAAGCAACAGCGGCCACTTTAATTCCTCAAAACACGGCTGGGTCGCCGACGACAGGACAATGGTTGCATTACAATGTCTCTGCAAAAAATTCATTGCCATATTAAACATGAATGTTACTTTCTTGGGCAGAGACTGCACTTCATCGATTACAATCACACTGTCACATAGTGCCTGCATCCTTCCTATAGCAGAAGTCTGATGAGAAAAAAGAATATTCAACAATTGCACCATTGTCGATACCACGATGGGATAATTCCAGCTCTCTCCCAAGAACTCATACTTATCTGCCTCTTCTCCCGGATTTCTCTCGTGTAATACATTGGAATGGTGTTCCAAAACTTCGCCCCTATCCGGCACATAATCCTGAATCACCTTTACATTCTGATCCAACACACTTAAAAGCGGAATGATAAAAATAATTCTTTTCTTATTATATTTTTCGGCATGCGCCAGAGCAAAACGCAAAGTACATAGCGTCTTGCCCGCCCCTGTGGGCACACTCAGCCTATAAATCCCCTCAGGTCTCTCCGCCGCTTCCAGACATTGCCGGGAAATATCGCCTCTGACCTGATTTAATGCCGTGGAAGCTTCCATTATGGACAGCTTATTCTCAAAATAATCCCTGCGTGCCTTCCATCCGCTCTCATATGCCTGCCCTAAATCTTTTTGATCCATATGTTGGCTCATAAATTCACTGGTATCTCTGCGATCCCCATAAATAACAGCTGAGAGCGTTAATCTGACCAACATGCTTATTTGAAAAAACACTTTGTTTGCATTGGTTCCATAAGTATTTTTTGCTTCCTTGAAAAACTCTTCCACTTCCAGCTTAGCCTTTTGAAATTCACCTTCTATAAAGGCCTCCTCCACAACCTGTGTAAAAAAGTTTTGCACAGCCTCGGCATAGCCCAATTCTTCCTTATCTGTCTGCAGACGATACAAAAAACCATTTTTACCATCCAAATCTGCACAATCAAATATGCCATGATGGGAACCGATTGCATACCCAATAATCTCACATGTAAGCTTTTCCCATTTTGTCGAAGCTTCCTTATGATATTTCTCCAAAAGCCAGATCACACCGGCAAACGTATGATTTACTGTTCCTCTCTTTACATCCTCCCCCTGATAGGCAGCTTCCAGATAATCTACAAATTCTGCCTTGGCCTTACCCATATCGTGTATGATTCCTGCCAGATAGACAAGATGAAAATGTTTTGCCTTTCCAATACTTGCAGCGGCATATTCCGCTGTCTGTAAACAATGTTCCTTTAAATTCTGCTCTTTTCTTACTCCATCTACATTTGTCAAATGTGCCAGTAAATTTGGTGAATTCATAAAATCCCCCTAGTTTTCTTCTGTGTAATCGCGCTAATTTGCGCATATGATAACAATTTTTAATTATTCTTCAATCGCTCCTTTTATATGACCAAATCTTACCATATTCTTTTGAAATTTGCAATACGACTTTTTATTTTCTTTATTCCATGAAATATTTGTTGAAAAAAAATAACTAATGTACTATAATTGGTTCATGGCATCTTAGCTTTGTCAATTTGTCATTATAGATTCTCTCTATAATGTGGATTGAAAAATGGATTAAAGTAAATAGGTTTACAGAAGGAAGCTCCCCGATACACAAAATGTACCGGGGAGCTTCCTTCTGTATAATCAATATATTCTACATATGCTTTTAAAATGCGACTTATTCCTGACCCAAGCTGTCCAACCACCCACATCAATTCCCTCTTTCCGGACATATTGCTACAATTAAAAAATCCTCTTGGCTTTATCCTTGTGTCAGACCACCATAAGACATAAACCCCATCTGATTACTAAAGTTCTCAATTTCTCCGAGCTCTATCTTTCACCTTACAATACACAATCGCCGTCACCGTACTGACAAGCGTCGCCGCAATCGCCGGCGCGATTACTCCCGCGGGATTCACGCTGCCGTACTGCTGCCTGTAGGCGATCATATTCACAGGAATCAACTGCAGGGAAGAAATATTCAGAATGAGAAAATTACACATCTCTGTGCTGGCTACCCGCTCATTTCCTGCATCCTCTGCATCTACCCTATACAATTGCCGCGCCGAGCCCGCATATTCTCCGCGTCCCGGCGCGCTGACATACCCCGCCGTCCCGCGCTCCGCCTCCAAATTCGCCAGTTCTTCCATAGCTTTCAGCCCCGCCGGTGTACACGCCCAGCCAAGCCCCAGGATATTGGCAATGATATTAGTGGCTATGTACTCTCTGGCCGGATGTTTCTTCGGGATTTTCGGAAACATAAAGTCCAAAAAAGGACTGATTCCTCTGGTCATCTTCTGAATCAGTCCCGCCTCTTTTGCAATTTCCATCAATCCCATCCACAACGCTACCACTCCTGCCATGGTAATGCACAGGGAAATAGCCTCCCCCGCACTCTGTAGGGCCGCGTTGGTCACATCCTCCATATGTCCGGTACACGCCGCATAAATCACTCCCAGCATAATCATAAATGCCCAGATAAAATTCAGCATATCCCTCTCACGACTCCCAAAGGAGCTCCCGCATTTTCCTATTCAAAATAATATATGAGCAATCTATGTATAAAAGACGCATACAGAAAGAACTTCGCCTCATCCTTTTAAGCAAATTCCCGCATGATGTCGCAGACATGCTCCAGCCCTTTGGCTCTGTATGCATTGCTGCCCGCAAACAAAAGCGCATCCTCCACTCTGCCCTCCGCCGCGTTCACCAGAGCCTCAGTGATGCAATAAGGCGTCTCCGCCGGTTTGCAGGTGCTGACACAGAGATGACATTTTCCGTGGGGAATCCGTCCCTCCTTTGTCCGTTCCAGAAAGGCGTTGCGGATAGCCCGTCCGGGCATGCCCACCGGACTTTTCACCAATGTGATGTCCGATTCCTGCGCGCGGATATAAGCCTGCTTGTAGGCGTCGGGAGCGTCGCATTCATAAGTAGTCACAAATCGGGTAGCCATCTGCACTCCGTCCGCTCCCAGAGCAATCATATGCTCCGCATCCTCTCTGATATAGACGCCGCCTGCTGCCACCACGGGAATCTCTGTCTGCCGCTCTCCGGCACGTTCCTTCACAAAATTTACAATGCTGCGTATCTCCTCGTCATAATCCAACTTTCCAGAGAGATACTGCTCCAGCTCGTCTGTGGAAAATCCCAGATGTCCCCCTGCTTTCGGTCCCTCGATCACCACCAGATCGGGCAGCCTGTCATACTTTTTGACCCAATATTTGAAAATAACCTCTGCGGCTTTTCTGCTGGACACAATAGGCGCAATCTTCGTCCGGCTTCCCTCCGTCAGTGCGGGCAGATTCATGGGCAGTCCCGCCCCGGAGATAATCAGATCCGCTCCCGCCTGCACGGCGGCCCGCACATAATCATCATAACCTCTGGTGGCTACCATGATATTCACACCGATGATGCCGCCTGAAGCCAGCTCTCTGGCTTTTTGAATCTCCGTGGCAATGGCTTTCAGATTGGTTCCGATGGGGTCCTCGTGAAATCCTTCTTCTCTGAAACCGATCTGTGCGGTGGAGATGATGCCGATGCCGCCCTCAGCCGCCACCGCTCCCGCCAGTCTGTGCAGGCTGATACCTACTCCCATGCCGCCCTGTATCACAGGTATGGCGGCTGTCAGATCACCTATTTTTAATTCCTTCAACTTTCCTGATCCTTCGGATTTCATTTGCGCCCACTGCCTCCCATATTATTTGAATTTCAAACTCTTTGATATTCAAAGTATATCACAACCGTTTTGTATGTCAAGCTTTTATATCAAATCAACTTCTATATCAACCTCCATATCAGCCCCCAAAATGCGTTGCTTTACACAGAAAAACCGTTATGCTAATATAAAAAGCAGAAGAAAAAATGAACGCCTGCCAGCGGGCAAGGGGGTATATAAACCAAAGATGAACCAAAGATATGAAAAAGCACTGGCCCAGATCGCGCTTGTCATTCTCGTACTGAGTCTGCTTCCGATCATGTATCTGGGCAGATACAACCATCCCACCGGCGATGACTACTATTACGGAGTAACTACTTATCATGAGCGTCTGGAAGGCGGGAATGTTTTCCAAATTGTGGCAAAAGCCGCCCATGGCGTCTCTCTGGAATACCGGCAATGGCAGGGAACGTACTCGGCCATGTTTTTCATGTATCTTCCTCCTAATATATGGGGAGACTGGGCTTATCGGATGGTGACAACAGTCATGCTTCTGTCGCTGACCGGCAGCATTTTTTATTGTCTGAAACCCTTGATATGCGTTTTCGGAAAGTGTACTGCACACATGTGGATTGCCGTCTCCTCTGTGGCAGCTCTGCTCTGTGTGGAGACTGTACCCTCTCAGGGGGAGACCTTTTTCTGGTATAACGGTTCCATGTACTATACGGGATTCTTTTCTATCGGTCTGGTTTTTCTGGGCCTCTTACTTCGGGAGCTTTCGGAACAGAAAAAGCATCGCTTTGTCCTGCTGCTTCTGCTCTCCGTGCTTTTGTCCGGGGGAAACTATGTCTCCCTGCTGCCTCTCATGATTTTGATGATATCCCTTGCCGTCTACCTGCTTGCAGTCAAAAAGCGAATGCCTGCGCTGGAACTGGGCATTATCTGTATCGCACTACTGGGCGCCTTTGCGGTCAACGCTCTGGCTCCGGGAAACGCTGTGCGCCAGAGCGGCATGTGGAAAATCCCCGCCTGGAAAGCCGTGCTGAAATCTCTGCTGCAGGGAATTATATACCTGCGCTTCTGGATTCATCCGTGGTGGCTGGCCGCCGCCCTGTGTCTGACTCCAATATTTTTGCGAAGCTATCGGAACTCCTCGCTGCAGTTTCGCTTTCCCCTTATAGTGGCAGCATTTTCCTATGGGGTATTCTGCTCCATGTCCTGCCCCCTTTTTTACACCATGAACTCCACCGGACCTGCCAGAGCAGTGTCCATTGTATACTATGGTTTTATCCTTTGCACCCTGTTTATCTATTACTATTTGCTGGGGGTGCTTTATCGCCTGATATGCGCCAAAGGTCTGCCCCACAAAATGAGCAAAATAGACAGAATACGCAAAATGAATAAAACAGACAAAATTTTCCCTGCGCTGGGAATTATTGTCTTTATACTTCTGATAATATTACAGACGGCAAACGGCGCCGTCCTGCGCTGCACCACCGCCAAGGCAGTCACTCTCCTTGTAAACGGCGAGGCCAAAGCCTATGAGGCAGAATACCGAAAACGGATGCTTGTCTTAAAAAATCCTGCCATAACTAAAGTAGAGTTCGCTCCCTATGAGCATCAGCCCGATATGCTGTATGTGGGAGATTTTTCCTCCGACAGCGAAGACCCCACCAACCGGAAGACCGCCGAATATTTCAAAAAGGAAAGTATTGTCATTCTCTATGAATAAGCATGAATAATCAGCACTGAATCGAGCACACTATCCCTGTAAAAAAAATATCAGGAGGTAGCATTATGAGTAATATTTCAGAGCTCGATTTACAGAATCTCCGCCATCTCATCGGCGGCTTCGACACCACCCACTGTAAGATGCAGGCCTATGCTCAGGAGGCACAGGATACCGAGATCAAGCAGTTTTTTGAAAAAGGCGCGAAATCCGCCATGGAAAACAAGCAGCAGCTGATGAAATTTTTGAATTAGAAAGGTGGAGACAGGATGCAGGAGAAAATAATGGTAGCAGATACCCTGGCCGGTATCAATGGAGAATTGACCCGCTATGCAGGCATGATTGCCCAGTCTGAGAACAAGGAGCTCAAGAACACCTTGAAGCAGATGCGCAACGCATGCGAACAGTCCCAGGAGGAGCTTTATCAGATTGCAAGAGAAAAGTCCTATTATGTGCCCGCCGCCAAGGCCACAGACGCCGAGGTTGCGCATGTGAGAGATTTGTTCAAGCAGAGCTCTCTGTAGCAAATGGCTTTTCCTTTTGCGCGATAATCTTTTAACAAGACAAAAAGCAGTAAATTCCCTTGGTATTTACTGCTTTTTTTGTGCATTATCGCGGTAAAATATTACTGGTAGAATGACCTTGATTGTGCTAGAATATTCCATAGATAAAATATTATTTATACAGATTCTTATGCTGGGGAAAGAGGTGATAATTTTGAAGAGGAAGCATAAGCTGTTGATGGCGGCAATCGGCGCCGGTGTTTTGGGCGGTATACTGGCAGCCTGCGGGACCAAAAACAATGCCGCTGATAGTTCCGGCTTTGAGGAGATTCTGCCCCCGAACACGGCATCCGACGAGACGGAAACACAGACCACAGAACTGGTGGCACTGGCTGATGATGAAGAGCAGGCCCAGGAGATTGCAACTCTCTATCAGATAGAGCTTGTGTCTTTTTCGGAGGGTGTAGCTGTCTACACGACAGATCAGGATCCTTATGAACTGATTGATCTGGGCAAACAGAACGGGTATCCTTTATTAACAGTAAACCATACACTACAATTATATTAAGACAAGGGGGAAAGGAAAAGAAATGAACCGAAAGAAAACAAAACTTTTGTCAGTTTTGCTGGCTGCTTTACTGACATTTCAGTCTGCCGGAATCACAGCGCAGGCTGAATCTGATATCACCCAATTGGACAATGTACAGATTGAAGATATCAAATCTTTAGACACGTTGACAATCGAAGATATCAGCGCCGGCGATGCCGAAGAAGCAATTCCCGAGACCTATGATGAAGAAGTTCTCTCTACAGAAACTTTCGATGGCGAAGACCCTGTAGAATCTTCTGTTGACGGACCGCTGTTTCCCGGTCTTCCTGAAAGCTATGAGCTTTCTGCAGAGCAGCTGGAACAGAAAGCTATCCTCTCTGAGCACACAGGAGCGCTGGCTCCTTATCAGAGCGAGGATAACACTCGTTTCTATGCAAAAGGCGAGCTGGTATATCTGACCGACAGCGAAGAAGATGCACAGATGGTTGCAGAAGCTTTCGGCGGAACACTGGACAGCTATGGTCTGGGCGTTGCCGTTATCCGTCTGTCCGAGAACAGAACAGTGTCTCAGGCTGTTTTGTGTGCTGCAAGCAACGACTATAATCTTCCCGCCGTATGGCCCAATTATTATAAGCAGTTATATGCCACTTACGCCACCTACAGTGACCCTGCTCTCAGCGAGGCCAATGATTATCAGTGGCAGCATGCTTTCGTCGGTGATACTTATGCCTGGGAGGCAGGCTACAAGGGACAGGGCGTTAAGGTAGCTGTCATCGACACTGGTATTTTGAATGCTCACGAAGAATTTAGCGGCAGACTGGTGCAACATCTGTCTATGTTAAAAGATTCCGCCTCATCCTCCACTGAGGATGTACAAGGACACGGTACACATGTGTCGGGAATCGTTGCTGCAAACTTAAATAACGGCAAAGGCGGAGCCGGTATCGCACCTGAAGCTTCTCTTTATGTTTACGGCGTAGGTAACGCAGACGGTTCCATTGGAGCTGATGCCGAACTCAGAGCCATCAATCAGGCTATCAAAGATGGTGTTGATGTGATTAATATGAGTCTGGGCAGCGGCTGGTATGATGAAAACGAAAATATTGTGCTGCAGAATGCATACAAGGCAGGTATTGCCATCTTTGCTGCCGCCGGTAATGACTCCACTAACGGCAAGAGCTATCCCGCATCTTATGACAATGTATGCTCCATCGCAGCATTGCAGCAGGACGGCAAGAAAGCTACCTATACGAACTACAATGATTCCGTAGATCTTGCTTTCCCCGGAACGGGAATTTATTCTACCTACCACAAAGCTACTGACAGTTATACCTACATGGACGGTACCAGTATGGCCTGCCCTGTGGCTTCCGGTGTAGCTGCAGTTATTCTCTCCGGTGCTGGCAAAGTTCCCGAGTTGGCAGGCAAAACCGGAACAGCAAGAGTAGACGCCCTCTACAAAGTAATGGCGGACAATGCCAAGAAATGTCCTTCCGCCGGTACTGGCTCAGGAACAACCTGGCTGCCCTCCGTGTTCAATTTGAAAGCTGAGAGCGCATCTGCCATTCCTGCGCTTCCCACATTCAGTGTGACCGACAAGGCAACTATCTCTGGCGAAAGCACCTTGCTGGCGATTACCAGCGATACTTCGCTGGGCGTGAAAATCTACTATAGCTTAGACGGAAAATCTCCTGCACTTAAGGACGGTAAAGTGGCAAACGGCACCTTGTATGAAAATCCCATCACTATCGGCGGAGCCAAAAAAGTAACTGTAAAAGCTATCGCAGTGAATATTCTTACCGGCAAGGCCAGCAAAGTCGCTACCGCTACCTACACCTTTGCACCCAATCCTTCTGGTGTAGAAATTATCTCAAATGAAGTACATAAGCTTGCTCCCGGAAGCAGCCTGGCTCTGAAGGCTTCTGCAACGCCTTCCTACGCTGTATCCACTAAGGTAAAATGGTCTGTAGCACCCGAAGGCGCAGGCGTAACCGTGAACGCCTCCGGTAAGGTCAGCGTGGCAAGAGATGCTGCTGCCGGCAAAGTTACCGTCACCGCAACCGCAGTAGATAAAAAGGGCACTGTATACAACAACGCAGCAGGCAAGCCCGTTTCCGCATCATATGAAATCGAGGTAATTACCCCTGCTGCCAGCGTCAAATCCATTGTTCTGGCCACCAAAAATGCCTCTGTCGCAAAAGGAAGTACTACGAATTTGGCAGAAGGCATAGTTGTCACCTATGGAGATGGCAACCCTGGAAAAGCAAGCGATGTAGCTTGGAGCAGCAGTAATAAGAAAATCGCCACTGTTGACAAAGATGGTATCGTGACAGGCATAGCTCCCGGTAAAGTAACTATTAAGGCCACGGCTAACGATGGCACCGGCAAGAGCGCAGCCTGCACAGTCACTGTCATTCAGCCGGCTACCAAACTTACGCTCTCCGGCTCCTCGAAACTTGTCGCCGGCAAGAGCGTTACCTTAACAGCCAGCCTCCAGCCCTCCAATGTCTCCTCAAAGACTTTAGAGTGGAGTGTGACCGGCACAGGCGTAACCGTGAAGAACGGCAAAGTGTCCGCCAGCAAAACTGCCAGCGGCACCTACACCGTAACTGCAAAAACAACGGACGGTTCTGACAAATCGGATTCCATCGTTATAACCATTATAAAAGATCCGATTAAGAAAATTACAATGTCCAAAACCATGACTCTGTTCACGACAGCAGGTAACTTTGGCGCACCTACCTCCAAGGCCCTGAGCCCCAAAATCGATGGCGGCGACAACACTGCTGTAACTTATACCAGCAGCGCACCGGAGGTAGCAACTGTAAACTCCAAGGGTGTCGTTCAGGCCGTGGCAAGTGGAAAGACCAAAATTACCTGTATGGCTACCGATGGCAGTAACAAGAAGGCCGTATGTACCGTAACCGTAACTGTTCCCATGTCCGGTCTCACCATTGTTCCTGCCGATGACAACAGCGGCATTGTTTCCGTTGGCTCCACACTGAAATTGAAGGCACAGGTTGGCAACAGCTTCGGCACGCCTCAGAATGCAAAAGTAAAATGGTCCGTGCCTGATCTTTACAAGGATGTTATTTCCGTCAGCTCAAGTGGTGTCGTGAAAGCAAAATCCATCGGCAAAAACGCAAGCAAAAATACCGACGGTGTATCTGCCTATGTCGTGGCAGAAGCTGCAGATGGCAGCGGTGCTAATGCAGTCTACAAGATTGCGGTAATCCGTAAAATTGCAGCCTTTGCTTTCATCAAAGAAAGCGGATATCTCATCCCTATGGCCATGCTGGATAACGGTAGTCTCTTTAATGTTCCGTATAACACTACCGTCTCAGGACCCAAGGGCAAAAATATAGGTTTCCAGTCCACAGATTTACTGGGGATTAGCTGTTTCATCCTGACTACGGATAAGCCGACTACTACTAAAACCAGTGCAGAGAAAAAGAACTTCACTACTCGGGACGGCATTAAGGTCACCGTAAAAGTAAAACTGCAAACCGGCAATAAGAGCGGTTCTCAGTCCGTCATTTTGATTAAAACTGCAGACGACACATTATTCATTAAGTAATAATCAAAAAAGATGAAGAGACAACAAACTCAATAACCGCTTAAATGAAGAAGAGCATCCCGGACAATTGTCCCGATGCTCTTCTTTTACATCTGATACCTATATTGGATGCCCTGCCTGACATCTACATCTGATGCCGCACGACCCCATATTCATCATCCGCTCT
>JAIDDH010000046.1 GCA_029055435.1 Acetatifactor sp. | reverse complement strand
AGCGAAAGCGTGTCTGCGTTGGAGTATACAATTTGCACAATGACTCTTTGCCAAAATGAGAGTTTCGCAATTGTCTAATATAGGGTATATATAGTGAGGGGGCATTCCGCCCCCTCATGACTGTTTATTTTACTTTCGCATTTACTTTCACAATAGTTGCCTTTTCATTATCCGCCTGATCCCGGAAAGTCACCCGCAACTGCAGACTGTAGCTCTTGCCCTTGACAGCAGTCCCTGTATCGCGCAAGGTGAGAACACCATTGGAATAGTCAAACAAATCCGTCTGATTCACCAGCTCGATATCGGTGATTTCAGGATTGGCTGCCCCTTTCAGGGATGCCGCCACATCCAGCTTTACGCTGTTGTATGCGCCGCTGAAGAATACGGGGCTCTTGGGCATGACGGCGACCTTCGGTTTGCTCTGCTTGAGCTTGAGCCGGACTGCCGGCGTGGTAAACTGCATGGTCTCGCCCTCGGCGTTCTGGGCGGTCAACACAAGATTCACATCATAATTGTATTTGGTAATCAGTGCTACCCTCCCACCCTTGTCATCCGTCTCTTTGGCGTGGATGACGATCTGATTCTTTTCGTTAAGCTCCGCCCGGAAGAGATGGGCAAAATCCCCTGAAAGCTTTACATCCGTGATTTGTCCGTTCAGGGATTTTAAGGAGGGAGTAACTGTCACGCAGCTCCCCGCCCGATTCAGGACATCAATACTTCCCTTGGCGGACAGCTTAACCGCTTTGCTTAAATCAGTGTTCACAACTTTTATCGTGAGAGATACCGGCGCAGCAGATATGCCCGGGGCATGAACCTTGAATTTATAGGTGCCTGCCGCGACACTTCTGTTATTCAGTCTTGCAATCAGCTTACTCCCCGTCTGTTCAAACACGATGCCGTCATGGATGACCTCCTGAGATTTAGCGCCTACCGCGCTGACGCTGAGCGCCTTATCGGAGTCAAAGCAGGCTCCGTTCTTCCACAGAACCTCCGTTTCAGCCATATCATAGGCCAGAGTCGCCGTACCCGCATTGAGCTGCAGGGTGGATTTCTGCAGCTTGAGGGCAGGTTTGCCCGGATCGGCCTTAACCGTGAGAGGAAGAATAATTTCCTCCGCCCAACCATGGCATGTCAATAAAATTTCTGCTTTTATGGTCACAGCTCTTGTTAAACTGCCGCCGGATAACAGGTCGGCGCCGCTTAATGTCAGCTCGTTGTCCGTTTTCGTCAGTATACAGCTGTCTGCATTCCGCAGCGTCGCTGTGATATCTTCCATGGAAAGAATCTGATTCCCGGACTTGATTTGTAACCGGGCATCAGTAACGCCCACATTGGGATATAAGGTTATTGTCTTACTGCCAAGAGCAAGCTTCGGCTTCTTATTCTCAATCCCCACTGTGAAGGGAGTCGAGATCGTCTCATAACCCTCAAAGGTGAGCATCAATGTACCCTTGGTATTGCAAGAGGACGTCAGGGTGCCTGCCAGGTCGGGAACAAGGGTGTAGACACCTGCTGCCGCGTCTGTACCGGACTCCTCACTCACTTTAAAGTCACATCCCATAAGTGTCAGCCCGGTCAGGGTCTCCTCCGATGTTATCGTCAGCCGGGGAGTTCCCAAATCGCTGTAGAAGATATTTGCCTTAGCGCTCTGCTTGATCTTATACTTGGGCGCCTGCTCCGTCACTTTGACGGTGAGAGGCAACTCGTAGGAAGATGCAGCGGAATTACTAGCCGCTGTTGTTACCTTTACCGTCAACTTATAACTTCCCTTTGCGGTGCTTTTCTTTGCCTTGAGACAATAGCTGTCGCTTTCCTTCCCGGCCGTCAGCGTTTCAAACAAAGCGGCATCCGCACCTCCAAGCTCACACCCCGTCACCACATAGCCGTCATTGGGATAGATGTAAAGAGCAGCTCCATCGGTTCTAAGCTTATTGACCGTGACAGTGCTCTCGTCGAGATTCGGTCTGGCATCCCGGACATAGCACAAAATTTCTGTTTTGCTCTTGGCGGCATCGTTGGCCGTCAGAGTGAGTTTTGCCATACCCGCGGCTTTCATGGTGAGAGGAATGCGGAAAGTACTGATATTACCGTTCTCAACCTGTATCTTTCCTGCGGACAGCACTTTTGCATTGCTGCTCTTCACCGTAAGTTTCGTGGCATTGGTAACGGTGACGGCGAGGGTGCCGGTACCATCTTCCAATCTTCCCTCATAGCAGATATTGCCGTCCCGTGTAGTCTCCGTAAATCCATCTGTCATGGTAATATTTCCAAACTCCGCAATCGCACCGTCCACCACGGTAAATGTTTGACGGGCCGTGTAGGTCTTATCGCCCAGAGTAATCTGTGCGGTGACAGTGGCCTTGCCCGGAGTGGTTCCCGCCCGCAGAGTGACTCCCGTGGCAACTGAAGTCTGCGCCGCCGCATTCACGGCCGTCTGCGCTGCTGCATCAGGAACTGTCACTGTCAGAACCGCCGGATTGCTGCTGCTCCACTGCAAGGTATCGGCATAACCGGACAGGACAGACTCCAATCCGGAGAGCTTCCATTGAATGTCCGCTGCAGCAGTTCCTCCCGTCCCCAAAACAGTCTTGTCGGCAGTGATGGAAATGCCTGTCAGCGTAGCAAGGGAGACGTTCAAAGCAGTCCGGTAATCAGCATAGCCGTCCTTTCGATACACGGCCATGAAGCTCTTCTCCTGCTGACCGGCAAACTGCGCCAGAGAAATATCGCCGTTCTCCCACTCCCAGCCCTCGTAATCTTTCAAGCTGACGTTAGAGAGCTTGGTCTGCACATTGGTCAATGCCCGCAGCCCCGAGGGGATATTGTCCTCCGCAGGGGTGGCCGTCTCATAGACCGTCACAGTACATTGAGCCGTGAGAGCAGCTGTGGACGCCGTACCTTGTACGGCGGTGGATACGGTGATCACCGCTGTGCCTTTTGACAGGGCCGTAACCATACCCGATGCATCCACGGACGCCACCTCCGGTTTATCCGAAGTCCAGAGAAGCTCTTTGGACAGGGTGCTATCGCTGGGGGAGAGATAGGCCCTCAACCGTCTGATAGCGCCTTTCTCCAAGGTGCATTCCTGCAGATTCAGGCTGATGGCGGTCAGCTTATTATTCTCTACGGTGACCTGACAGACCAATTCGGAGCCGTCTGCAACTTTAGCCAATATCCGCGTGGAGCCGGAACCTTTCGGCGTCACAATGCCGTTTCCGTCCTTATTAGATACGGTGGCAACGCTCTCATCCTCGCTGCTCCAGGATACATCCCCCACGATATTCTGGCCGTCATATACGGTCAGGATTTCACTTTTCGTGCCTTCCGCCAGATCAAATTTCAGCTCCGTGCAATTCAGGGAATAGTCGTGCTCTGTGTCGACGGACCCATCCCCAAGCGCAAAGAAATTCACGGTATAATTCAGAGATGTGTCATTGCCGGCTCTATCCTTCAGATTGGAAATAGTTATCTCAAATTGAGAGCCATCTTTATAACTGATCGTACCTATTTCCGGTCGGAAGATGATTGTACCCATTACAATGTGGAAAAAGTTGCCGTACCAACTCGAAGTCCCCTGATTGAAGGTCCAGCTTTTTCCCGTACTCGTTTCCTTCATGGTCACAGTAACCTCAGACAGCTTCGGAAGCCGATAATCATTCCCAAGCTCGACCGACCACGCATAATCGTCAGTCATAAAATCAACGGGCATATTTTGTGCCGGCCATGCCACAAAGTCGGAGTTGTCCGGGCCGCCATTGTTATCCATGGCATAATATATATGCATTGCAAAAAAATTGTCAACAGAGCCGAACCCGGTTTCCGCCAACGCGGGAGACAATGCCCATGCACGGTGTCCTAACCTGCCGATATTGTCCATATCGGAATCATACAGGTATCCTCTTACAATGCTGTCCGCCGAGTTCCAAAAGCCGAACCCGAGATTGCTGCTGCTGCATCCCTTATATCCCATCTCGTACAAATCGTCGGGAAAGCCGTCCGGTTGCTCAGGCGTGTGAGACATTTCATTGTTCACACAGTTTACAAGCGCCCCCGCCTGTGCCAACTTCGAGTAGCTTTCATTCAACTTCACATCCGAAGGAACCCCCGCCACATAGCGGGCGAGATTTACTACATTCAACGCATTCTGCAGGCTTACATCCGACAAACGTCCTGTAGCGTATGGAGGCTTCGTGTTAGGCTTTTCCGCATAAGTATCCTTAACATTGCAATTATAGGGAAGCACGGCGTACTTGGCCTTAATCTCGTCCTGACTGTGTCTTTCCGCTTTTATACACTGCTGTTTCGCCATATCGGCCAACCAGGAGGGATTTTGCTCCAACCATCCCGCAGGCAGCTTATCCGCCGTGATGCCGGAGAGAATTTTATTATACCGAAACCATGCGCCGCGTAAATCCGGCATACCGGAGAGATCCGGCAGTTCGTCGAGCAAATTGTAATTCAGGTTAATGTATTGCAGTTTCGTCAGACCCTGTATCTGATCTGCATTCGTCAGGGCATGATTGGGAAACTCTATCGTGGTAAGATTCTCCATGTACTGAATACCTTCCAGAGATTGAATATTATCGTCCTCAACGCGATCGGCCCAAGACCAATGCAGAGACTTCACCTTATCAAGCATAGCGCTGGTGAGCTTCTCCTCCTCGGAAATGCCGACTTGCTTTTTGACAAAGTTCCTGAACGTCTCGTCGGGAAACAGGCTGTCTGAATCAATGTTTTCTATGGTGAAGGAAAGGGGCTCCGTCTCACTGCCGCTGTTCCAGATACATTCCGTGGCATAATTGGGAATCAGCTCCATATAGTATTCATATGTCCCCGGATCCAAATTTAACCGGGGCAGCTCCAGCATGCCGGACCGGATATACGGAGTAGAGGACTGTGTCTGCCACTCGGTTTCCCCCGCCACCCGATAGTACAGATTTACTTTAAGCCATGGGCCGTCGTCAATCTCATACCAGGGCGTTATCTGCATCCATGCCCGGAAGGAGTCAAAATCTACCCTTGTCCTGACTGTAATGTCCGCATTTCCGATATCGCCTGCGGCCTCCACCGTCAACGGCTCCTCGCAGGATATTGTGACGGTTTTGCCATCAGTTCCTGTATATACCTTCAGCTCGGGCTGAAGTGTCAGCGTACCCCCCTTTGTCACAAGGGTAGCACAATATTTTCCGGGTACTTCCCTGCCGCTTTCATCCCTGTAATTCGTAGCGGTTACAGCCTGGTATGTCCCCGGGTCTCGCAGATAGTGCTCACAGATATACTCGTTATTGGGATTATCCACCGTCCAGACAACCTTCACCCAGTTATATCCGACTTCCTCCACCTCCGGAGTTGAAACTTTCACCGAGGAGACCTCCACCGGCGCGCCTGTGGTAAACTGCCCCGGGACGGACAGAAAATAATACATGGATTCGGAATTCTGCTTATATACGATACGATAATAATAGGTGGTCTCCGGTGTCAGACGGGAATCTAAATCCCACGTCATATCATGATAAAGAGCGCCATTTTCATCCAGTTTCCATTGGTCAGTAAGATTCCATCCATACCCTTCGATAAACCCTAAAGCTGTCGCATCGGCAACCGCCGTCTTGGTTACCCCGGAGAAAAAACTGTCCGCAAGGTCTTTGTCCTCCGTATACAGTACTGTCGCTTCGAAGTTCAAGGGGCCCTTGAATTTCGCCGAGAAGTGTGCATTGTAACTCCCCGGTGTCACGACAACATCCGTCAGAGAAAATCCCAGCGTGTCGTCTATCAGGTATTCGCCTGTATCTGCAGCCTCCGAAAAGACCGCATATCCCGGCTCGGTTCCGTCCTGAGACGACGCAGATTCCACTATATCCGGCTCGCTTTGGGATAATGCAGCTTCTACTATGTCCGGTTCACTTTGAGATGACACAGCCGCCTCCGTGTCCGTCTGATTGGACGCGCTGGCATAAATACCTGTCTGAGGCACAGAAGTGATTATCATTATAATCGTCAGCAAGGCAGATGCCAACCGCCTCGATTTCCCAAATACTCTTTTCATACGGATTCCCCCTCATACAGTTTCAATATGTTGTTGCCTGTTTTTTAATAATCATAGTATTATTATAGCATCGCCTGCCGGAAATGAAAACCAAGAACAGAAATGTACCTCGACAATATTCCTTCTTTTAGACCCGAAAAGCGCATGGTATACATCTGTTCCATACGCTTTTCGCTGCTACTTTTTGAAATTTTAAATAACTAATTATATGAATACATTATAGTCTGTATTTGGTTCACAACTTCTTCCGGTGACAAGTTGGTTGTATCAATACTGGGTTCATTAAATTCATCATAGAAGTTGAAAGTGTTTTTAATTCCGCGGTCTATACGCTCTTTATCTCTCCCGTCAGCTATAGCCCGTTTAATATTTTCTTCCAAAGAACATTTTAAAACAATTGTTATCATCTCAAATGTTATACCATCGTCCATCAATCGCTTCATGACAGTATCAAAAATTTCTTTTCGCTCACCATGGAAACTATATGGAAATACAATCATCTCAATATCAACACACAAAAGGTAGTTCCTAAACAAGCAATAAATATTTTCTATCACTGCTTTCTTCGTTGCAGGTGTAAGAGGAAATGGGTTGATTGCTCTACAAGCATCTGAATCAATATACGCACATTTTGTATGTTGGTGCATAAAAGTCTCCGCTGTTGTGCTTTTTCCTACACCGTTAGGACCAACAAGAACTACCACCTTTTTCATAATAATTTACCTGCCAAATTCCAACTTTTCTATATAACAATTCAGGATTTCCACCATCACCAAAAACAGCCGACTGTATTCCGCTACAGTCGGCTGTTCTGTGTATATCTGGTCAAAAATTGTCTTGTGCGCTCCTCCTTGGGGTTGTCGATGACATCCCCGGGTGCGCCCTGCTCCACAATCAGGCCCTCGTCCATAAAAATAATCTGATCCGCCACGTCTCTAGCAAAGGCCATCTCATGAGTCACGATAATCATGGTCGTCTTCTGTTCCGCGAGACCGCGGATTACCTTCAGGACCTCTCCTGTCAGCTCCGGGTCCAGCGCCGACGTCGGTTCGTCAAAACACAGGATATCGGGCTTCAATGCCAAAGCTCTGGCAATGGCTACCCGCTGCTGTTGTCCGCCGGAAAGCTGATGCGGATAATGCTCCGTTCTCTCCGACAATCCCATCTGTGCCAGAAGGTCTCGCCCATGCCTGTCTATCTCCTCATAGATTTCCTTTCTGCGCTGTTTAAAATCAGGCTGTTCCTTTGCCAGAAGCCGCTCCGCCAGCGTGACATTTTCCAATGCAGTGTACTGAGGAAACAGGTTAAAGGACTGAAACACCATGCCAAAATGAAGGCGCTTTTTCCGCAGATTCTTTTCCTGCTCCGCCGCCCCTGCAGACGCGTCAAACAGCAACTCGCCCCGCACACTGATACTGCCGCTGTCGGGAGTCTCCAGAAAGTTCAGGCATCGTAGCAGCGTGGTTTTGCCGGAGCCGGAGGAGCCGATAATGGCCAGCGCGTTTCCCTCTTCCAGAGAAAAACTCACATCCTCCAGCACCTTTGTACTGCCAAAATGCTTCTCAATATTTTTTACTTCCAAAATCGCCATGTGCTGTCCTCCCCTACTTAAAATAATCCAGCCTGCGCTCGATATAGTTAAACAGCAAGGTCAGGATTCCCACGAACAACAGGTAGAACACACCCGTATAAAACAAAGGCCAGGTAATGCCATCCGATTTCATAAAGGAATATCCTGCGAAGGTCAGCTCATACGCGGCAATGATACGCGCCAGAGAAGTGTCCTTCACCAGAGTGATGATCTCATTCGACATGGGCGGAACCACGCGCTTTATCATCTGCAGCAAAGTCACCCGAAAAAATATCTGGCTGCGAGTCATGCCCAGCACCTGTCCCGCCTCACGCTGTCCCGCCGGTATGCTCTCTATTCCGCCGCGGAAAATCACGGAAAAATAGCAGGCATAGTTAAAGGAAAACGCCACTATGGTGGCGGTCAGCCTGCCGGCCTCTCCGCCATTCCAGATATTATGTCCAAGCCACAGCCCGGGGCCGTAAAAAATAATAATCAGCTGCAGCATCAGCGGCGTCCCGCGGACTATCCACACGACAAGCTGCATCAACAGCCGCAGAGGTTTCCATCTGCTCCTGGATGCAAAGGCAAACAATAATCCCAAGGGCAGAGCAAACACCAGCGTCCACAAAAATATCTGAATTGTAGTCCCCAGACCGTTCAGCAGAGATTGGGTAACAGTCCAAAACATAAGCGTTCTCCTATTTTGCAGGCACTACTACCACCTGCGCATTGTTGCAGTATGCGTTTGTACACTCCATGGCAGCCTTCACATCTTCGGTCAGAGTCATACCATTCCAAACCACATCGATACTCTTGGAATTCAACTCCATGATCTTATTGTCCCAGTCGATTATCACGAACTGTGCCTCCACGCCCAGCTTCTCCGCTACCTTGCGCGCCATATCAGCGTCAAAGCCAATCCACTGGCCCGCCTCATCCGTATAATCCATAGGCGCAAATTCTGTGATTCCCACAATCAGAGTCCCCTTGCCCTGAATATAAGTCACGTCGCTGTCTGCAGAAGCGGTATACTCACATGCAGCCTGCTCCAGCAAAGACTCCTGCACACCGTACTTCTCGGCGGTCTCTTTCAGGGAACCGTCCGCATAGCTCTCCGCAAGCACAGCGTTTATGTAGGATGCAAGGTCGGAGCCTTTTCTGCAGCCCACACCATACTCCTCAGTCGTCAACTTATCTGTATAGGTCAGATTGGGATAGCTGGTGCCTTCGCCAATCATGGCTCCCGCCATCAAAAGGTCGATAATTGCCGCATCCGAAGTACCGGAAGCGACCTCCATCAGCGCATCAGCCTGAGATGCCACAGCATTGTACTCAAAGTTCTTCTCCTGGGCAACCTCCTCCCCTGCGGAACCGGCCTCAACCGCATACACCATGGCCTTGCCGCCAGTCTTTGCACTGCCACAGCCGCTCAGCGCCAGACCCATCAACATTGTCACACTCAAAAGCATTGCTAGTTTCTTTTTCATAATTTATAATCTCCTCCATAACAAGTTTGTGATACCTTTCGCATTCTACCATAGCAGCGCAATAAAGTAAAGGGGGCATGAGATTTCACGCTTTACACTCCAAAGACAATATGATAATATGTCCTCAAGAAGAATCGGGGGCACAATATGCTTTTTAATCGAATCAGGACACTCAGTTTATATACCAAAAATTCTTTCCGGCTTATTGTCCTCCTCTTAAGCCTGCTCTGTGCATTCTGCGTCTGGCGCATCGCAATGCCCTGTGAATCCCAGCAAATGGATAAATACTATTATTTTGAGTCAGGAGTCCCCACCTCTGACACAGTTGTCTTCGACCATATTGCCCTCAGACCGGGCGTGTATGAAATTCGACTGCAATATGAGACCGACACCGATCTGGGAGGATTGTGTAATCTGCGGGACAACTCCGTGTTCACGGGAGGGCTGCGCACCAATGGCGAGCATCTCTACAGCGCCCTTCATCAGACCTCCTACAGGGCATGGCTCTACGAAAGTACAGAGGAGCTGGAAGTCGTAGTCTCCTATGGGGGAGAAGGGAATCTGACAGTGACCGGCCTGACTGTCGTGGAGACAAATCTTCTCTGGACAAGACTTCTGACAATCTTTCTGTTCTGGGGTCTTGCGGCTCTGGCACTGCTGACCTTTTATTATTATCAACAGCAATATCCCATCGCCGAAAACCGGCGAAAGGTGTTCTTTTTCTGTACTCTCATCGGCTTTATCGCCTCGATTCCATACCTGCACGACGGCGTCATCAGCGGCGCGGACCTCACCTATCACCTGCAGCGAATTGAGGGCGTCAAGGACGGTCTGTTGAGTGGACAGTTCCCCGTCCGTCTGGAGCCTAGATGGGTGTTCGACCATGGTTATGCCAACGGCATTTTCTACTGCAATACGCTGCTCTACTTTCCCGCACTGCTGAGAATGCTCGGATTCACCGTGACGGAAAGTTACTGCATCTATTGCATTGTATTGAATTTTGCAACCGCCTGGATTGCCTGGTTTTGTTTCGGACGCATCTTCGAGGATGACACCATCGGTCTGCTGTGCAGCGGCCTGTACACCCTCTCTGTTTTCCGCATTTATAAACTGGTTATCACCGGAGCCGTGGGCGAGGGAAGCGCTTACACCTTCTTCCCCCTCATCGCCTATGGACTCTATCTGGTGTTTGCCACAGACCCCCATGCCAAAAGATACAAGAAAGCATGGCTGCCTCTGGCCATCGGATATGCGGGCCTGATCCAGACTCATGTGCTGACCTGTGAGATCACAGCGTTTCTGACTATTTTGATCTGCCTTATATTTATCAAAAAGATTTTTCGTCTCCCTGTCTTTCTGGAGCTCCTTAAGGGAGCGCTGGCTGCTCTGGGACTGAGTATGTGGTATCTGATTCCTTTCCTGGACTATTATCTGACGCAGAATGTGCATATCAAAAACATATCGGCCCGCACCATTCAGGACAGGGGGCTGCTGCTGCCGCAGCTGGCCTTTCAGTTCTGGCGCTCGGGCCTCAACACCCCTCAGGGTGATAATGGCATGCAGTATTCCCACCCAGTGGGCGTGGGCCTGATTCCCATACTGGGGCTGCTTGTCTTTGCCGCAATGGCTTTCTGCGATGCCTACCGCAATGTCAAAAACAGTCAGAAAAAGACCGCCTGCACTGCCGCTGCTTTCGGTACGCTTCTGCTTCTCATGAGCCTGAACTGCTTTCCCTGGGATAAGATACAGAATCTTCATCCCGTGTCAGCCTCTCTGGTGAGCAGCCTTCAGTTTCCCAACCGCTTTCTTGGATGGGGTACGGCATGCCTCGTGATTGTGTGCGGATTTCTTCTGTGGTATTGGAAGGGCAGACGCAGCGCTCTCTTCCCCATGAGCATTCTCGTCCTCGTCATCGGCATCGCCACTTCCTATATTTTCCTGATGGACTCCGTGGACCGGGAACAGGAATATTTTGATCTCTATAATCAGGAGAGCATGGGCTTCGGCTATATCTCCGGCGCAGAATATTTAATAGAAGGAACCGACCAGACGCAACTCACCTTCGCAGACCCGAAGCCGGAGGAGAATGTGACGATTTTCTCCTATCAAAAAAAGGGCCTGCACGCTGAGCTGGAATGTATGAATACTGCCAACTACACATCCTATATAGAGCTTCCCATTCTGCTCTACAAAGGCTATCGCGCCATCGGCAAGACAACAAATACCTCTCTCGTCATTGACGACAGCGAGAATCACAAGCTTCGCCTGTGGCTGCCCGCAGATTACGAGGGCAATGTATCCATAGATTTCGTAGAGCCCCTGCACTGGAGATTCGGCGAGCTCATCAGCCTGCTCACTATAGCGGGTCTGCCTGCAGCGGCAGCAGTCAGGAGATACAGGAGGAAAAAGCATGCATAAAAGACTATCCCGCAATCAAATACTCCTGTATCTGGCGGAGCTTCTTGTGATTCTGTGGCTGCTGCCCGGCTGCTTTCAGAAACCTGTTCAGACGGCAGTCTGGAACGGCACGGAATTTGTCCTGCAGACAAGCACATCCGAACTGAAACGATATGTGAGCGACGGCATGGAGCTGCGCCCCGGCGTGTATCAAATCAGAATCGACAGCCATCTGCAGGGCGGACAGCTCTGTCAGGCCTCCCTTTCATGTGAGGACAAGCCCTTCCGCTCACTGCGGGGCAATGGCATTCAGCTTCGGGAGGGCCGGGAACACACAGTCTTTACCTATTATATTTGTGACCGCCTGAAGGACGTCTTTGTCAGACTTAATTTCGAGAGCGGGGATATCTCGGCTGTCCGGGAAGTGCAAATCTATCGAACGGGAGCGGGGAACCGCATTCTGCTGACATTGTTTTTAATCTGTGCGGGTGTTTTGAACGGACTGCTCAGTTTCCGCAGCCGCATCCGGGAGGGCCGGGTGACCGTACAGCGGCAGATTGTTTTCTTCAGCCTTGCGGGCGTTACGGCACTGGCCTTTTTCCCCTACCTGACGGACTATATGATACTGGGAACAGACAGCGCCAACTATCTCCTGCGCATCGAGACTCTGGCCGACGGAACCGTATCTCTCCGACAGAGCCTGGCCGATGGACTGCTGCCCCTATATCTCCCTGCGCTCCTTTGCAGGATTGGCTTTCCGATAATGACTTCTTATAAACTGTCCACGCTTCTCTGGGTATGCCTTACCGTGTGGGGCGCTTACCATGCCCTGTACCACTGTGTGCAAAAAGAATACGCCGCCCTGCTTGGCGCCATGGCTTACACACTCTTCCCCTGGTCTCTCCGGCTGCTGTACAATGAGGGAGCCTGGGGACGCTATATCGTATTTGCAGCCCTTCCCCCCCTGTGTGCCGGTCTCTGGGAACTGCTGCAGGACAGAGATACCGAAAACACTGCGGGATACTGGCTGGGCCGGATCAGTCTCGGCATCCTGTGTGCCGTGCTGGCTCTTCAGGGCTGTCTCCTGGACTGGAAATTATCCTGTAACATAGAGCAAAGCAGTATCGCCCGCTGGGTGCCCTTGCTTCTCATGCTAACTTTGGCCATAGCGGTATGCATGCTCTATAACAGGGCAGAAAAGCATCGAAGGACTTTTCTGTTTGTGGCAGTTTTACTGCTGCTGATTCCCGCAGTTTATTGTGTGAATGAAATCGCTTTTTGTTCGGATGTATATTATCTGTATTCGGCAGAGCCACTGTTATCTGGAGTCTAAAGTTATCTGGAATCTAAATAGGAAGAGGTTGAATATGAGTGCGATTGACGGATTAAGCGCAATCAAAGGAATAGAATGGATCATCGACGCCGGAACTCTGGTTTTTGCCTGTCTGATGTTTGGACGTCTGTATGAGAAACGGCGCACAGCCCAAGGCTTCGGAGTGCTGCTTTACATGCTGTGCCCTTTCCGCATATACAGCAGTCACACTAAGGCAGATTATGCCATGGCTCTGGTCTGGATGCTGATCCCTCTGTATCTGTGGTCCATGACGGCCCTGATGCGGACAAGGCAAAAAGGTATACAGAAATTTCTGTATCTGCTGCCTGCAGTCCTCTCCCTTATGGGCATCGGTTACGCCGACATTCTACAGTTGCTTATCGTGTGCGGGATTACGCTGTGCGCCTTTATTTATACCCGGGTACGGAAACCGCTTATCCTTTTACCACCCGTTTTAGGCTGCATTCTCTGCCTGCCCCGGCTGCTTCTTCTGAAGTCTTACCTGTCCGGCGACCGCTTTGATGAGCTGAAGCTGTCACTGGAAAGCATTGCCCCGAAAGGCTACAGCGTCGGCGGCCTGTTTTCCTCCTATGTATCCCGCAATGACTCACCGGGACTGGGACTTGCACTTTTTTTATGTCTCCTGACCGGATTATGGTTGCTTTTTGTCAAGAATCGGTTTATAAAAGAAACAGGAGCTTTTGAAGAGGAAAGTGCTTTCTTTCCCTTCTGGGGAATCATGGGCGGCCTGCTCACACTCCCTGCATTGAGCTTCTTCCCCTGGGATTACATCCGCCGTGTGGGCGCATGGATGGTGAGACTGGTGGCAATGCTGGAAACGCCCGCCGTTTTCTTCGGCTATGCGCAGATTTGCTTTTGCATTCTGGGAGCCGGAATTCTGGAAGCTTTTCACAGACAGGAAAATCGGATTGCTGATATCAGCGTACAGTTCCTCGTGTGTCTGTCCGCCATCGGCAGTGGAATATATTGGTGCTTTTTGCAGTAAACGCTCCGGGAAAGGAATAATACATGTTCGCGAGACATCGAAAAAAGTGGATCGCCGCTCTATTGTCTTTTATTTTGACCATACTGCAGATTGGCGGCTGGCAGCTCAGTATGAAATACGGAACCTCCATCCACCACTCAGATTTTTTTCTAAGAATCGGAATGCTGAATCTGTATCAATGTATAGGACTCGGTATTGTGGAATTTATTCTTCTGGGGTTCCTGATTTATTGGGGATTTGATAAGCTGGAAAAAAGAGCCGCCGCACCGGGGGCGTCTTCTCCTGGCGAGATCAAGCATCTCTGGCTTTATACAAGCATTGCGCTGTATATTATCTATGTGCTGTGCCTGCTGGGCTGTTATCCGGGATTTTACTGCTATGACATGGGCATTCAGCTTCCTCAGATCATGTATGCGGAGGTTCCCTTCGATGCGCATCATCCCCTGCTGCACACCATCGTGGGCGGAGGCCTCATCACCATTGGACACAGTCTATACCCCGAGGATCTGACCTTCGGCGTTTTTTTGTATAATCTGGTACAGATGGGTATCTGTGCCCTCTGCTTCGGACATGCGGTCCGCTTTGTGTACCGGCTCACCGGAAAACGGGCTTTGACCATTTTTTCCTTTTTGTTTTACGCCCTCTGTCCACCCGTGGTTCTCTTTGCCATGGCCACCACCAAGGATGTGGTGTGCTACGCTGTCCTCCTGACGGCATGCGTGAAACAATATGAGCTGTACAGAGCTTTGACAGACGGCAGAAAGGTCTCTTTGGCACAATGGACAGGCAGCTGCATTCTCCTCTGCCTCGCCTGCCTGCTGCGCAAAAATATTGTCTATGCCATTGTGGTGTTCGCGGTCTTTGCCGCCGTGCTTTTGCGGAAACATTGGCGCAGCCTGCTGCTGCTCTATCTGGTTGCCGTGCTGGCCTACACAGGCATTAACAAAGGCATGATCACTATACTGGGGGCGCGGGAGAGCAGCGCCGCAGAGGCAATGAGCATACCGTTTCAGCAGCTGGCCAGACTGTATGACGAGAAGGGCGAGGCCGCCTTTCCCGGCGAGGATCTGGATTTGCTCTACAACGCCATCGACCCGCGGATGCTGGACAGCTATGACCCTCTGATTGCCGACCCGATCAAAACAGCCTTTTGGTATCATCTGGACACCATTATGGAAAACAAGGGCGATTATCTGTCCCTCTGGATACGAAAGGGTCTGGAATATCCCGGAATCTATATCGCCTCCTTCGCCGCGAATACCTATCAGGCCTGGTATCCGTGGACGGAGCTGATGGATTCCTACCGCTATCGCTATTTTGACATCTCGGACTGGATGGTTGAATACTGCAGACCTCTATGTCCTCCGCTATATGATTTTTACCAGGGAATCATGAACGGGAGTTATCGCAGTTATCCTGTGGTACGCCTGCTGTTTTCCACCGGAACCATGTTTGTGACAATGCTGATCGCACTCTTTTATGCGATCCGTCAGAAAAACCGGCCGGCAACGCTCACTCTGCTGCTGGAATTCCTGGTATGCGCTACCTGCCTGTGCGGACCGGTGGCCGACCTGCGGTACTACCTGATTTTATTTTATATGTTCCCTGCATCGCTGGGATTTTTATTACAGCCAGACAAATAATCACAACAAAAGATTGGAGACCGCTATGCAAACATTCAAACAACTGCGCAAACGCCTGCTGCCCCTGCTTCTGGGAGGTCTTTTTCTGACTCTCGCGCTGGCAGGCTGCGGCAAAACCGGTAAGCTGGACGAGGGAGATTGCAAATGCACCATTTCCTTTGTGGACATTCCGAGAGAACTGTCCATGCTGGAGGATAATGTGAAGAAAAATTTCTCCATACAGCTTACCCTGAAAAACATTACCAACGAAAAACAGTATCACATCACCTTGGATCAGGACAACAGCTTCAAAAAAGAAATTTCTCTCCACCCCGGCGTCTATTCAATCTATACGCTGTACGCCAGCCAGTCCAGCAACACAGGCATCTCTATGGCGGCAGACGTGCAGAGCGTGGAGCTCTCCGCGGACAAACCCTCCGAGATTCATGTGTTTGTGGACAATGCAGAAGAATTTACACAACACTGGATGTCCGTACAGCCCATGCCCGAGATGATTCTGGCCGATAAATTTGACGGACATATCCAGATCAACCGCCAAATTGTAGATTTGCGGGCAGACAATGCCTCCGAACTGATTTCTCAACTGGACGTTACTTATGAAAACCAGGTTCCCGCCTATGGCAAAATAGAAGTCTCTGACGGACAGATGGGCGTGAGACTGACACTCCAGAACCAGTCGGACTCTCCTGCAGACTGGCATTCTTGCAAGCTCATTGGAATCTATGTCTTCAAAAATAATGTGGTATTTCCCCAAGGCGTAACGCTGGGCATGTCACCTGAGACGGTCTGCCATAATACCGAAGGCCTCTATGGTGAACCGGACAAATTTTCCAGAAGTCTCCTGTACGGTTGGGGCTTCGACGACACTTACGCCATATATAAAGATGAGAAAACCGGAGATAAAATCACAGTGAATCTGGGCTCCGGCAATTCATCCATCCAGAGCATCCAATATGATCTGGCACAGTTTGATTAGGAGGGGTGAGCGATGGAAAAAATCATTAAAATACTGAAAATCAATATACTCTCTCTGATCGCTCTGCCTCTGCTGCTGATTGCCACCGCCAGCAAACTGATCGCCAAAGCGCTGGAAAAGATATCTGTCATCATTGGTATGCTGGTAATTACCCTGTTTTTGATCATGGGATTTGAATTTGTGAAAAACCCTACAGGTGGTCTGGAAACAATCATACTTCTAGTCGTCATTTTTTTTATCGGCTTTGTGTTCGTGATGATTTTTATGCTGATAATGACTCTGGCAGCCTCCATAATAAGCGTTATCTGGACTGCTATCATCAGCTTTTTTGAATTTATCTATGACTTAACCTACACGGGATTCTTAAATCTCTATGCCATATGTGAGAGTGATTATCAATACATAAACTTAAGCGGCAACAAGGCGGCAAACGCTGCCCTCTGTCTGATTTTCACGATCTTACATGTCATCAACAAACTGATTATCACGGTAATCTCTTTTGCGCTGCCCGCTTCCTTTATTCTGAGCGGCCTGCTGATTGCCGGCAGCCTCATCAGTATGCATCTGGAGCTCAGGCGCACTTTTGGCATCGGACTGCTGCAGTTTGTAGGCAAATTTGACACCTTTTCTATTGTGTATGGCATTGTGATGTACATCGCGATCATGGCAACCTTTATCGTAGTACTGCTCTCTCTTGGCATCGAATGGCATGAATGGGCACAGGAGCTGAAGATGACCAGCGATGAATTGGATGAAAACATCCGCAGTCTTCAGGAGAACGACTGGCACATGGCCCGGGATGCGGCGGCTGCCACTGAGACCGGGGATGCTTATATTCAAAATCTGGAGGAGCATATACAGAGTCTGGAGCCTCTTGGCAGCATGGTGAATGAGGCCCTTGCAGCCAAAGACAACGCACTGCTGCGCAGCACCTGGGGAAATTATTTCCGCAATCTCTCCGACATTGTGGACGAATGCACCAAATATGAAAGCGGTATTCCCCTGGACAAATTCAAAAAGCTGATTCCCCGGATACAGCAACTGGAGAAACAGCGGGAGGAAGTAAAGACTATGGTGGAGAAGCTCCGGGAGGCCACCGTCGATCCCCTAAAATCCTCCGTATTCTTCTCCGGCTGCAATAATTCAGAAAAACTGGAAAAGCGCTACAAATCTCTGTGCAAAGCCTACCATCCCGACTCAGAAGGCGGCGATACGGAAACCTTCCAGAAAATGCAGGAGGAGTACGACACATTGAAGCAACTGCTGAAATAAATCAATAAATTTAAGGCTTCCGGGAAATCCCGGGAGCCTCTTTTATGTTCAAAAAATTTTTATTATGCCACATTTAGGTTCTATAATCAGTCTAATATATGAAAACAAATGATAGAATTAAATTTAAATAGGAGGGAGGAACGTAATGACTCTTATTGAGCAAGCCAAAAATAAGGATCCCGATGCGTTTGATAAACTGATGCGAACGCAACTACAAAAAATGTACCGAATAGCGATTTCTATGCTTCAAAATGAGGAAGATGCAGCAGATGCAATACAGGAAACAGTCCTTAAGTGCTGGCTGAAAATCGGACAGGTAAGAAATGATAAATATTTTGAAACCTGGCTTACCAGAATCTTAATCAATCAGTGCAATGATATTTTGAGAAATAGAAAAAAACTTATTTATGTTGAGGATATTCCAGAAATAGTACATGAGGACAATTACTTTACCAATGAGTGGAAAAAAGTGCTTAATGGTTTAAATGAGAAATATCGTGTCGTTATGGAACTATATTATGTGGACGGCTTCTCTACAAAAGAAATTGCAGGAATGCTGCATATAAATGATGTGACCGTGCGAAGCAGAATGACAAGAGGGCGAAAACAACTGGAACAAATTCTTAATGAAAGCCGGGTAAATTAGGCAGGAGGATTATTTATGAAAATAGATGAATATAAGAATATATGTGACAATGTGCAGATATCGGATAAGGTTTTAACAAGCTATCAGAATGCTATTGATCAAATAAAAACAGAAAATGGCAAAAATAAGTTTGCAGATAAGCTTTTTATATGGAGAAAATTTAGTACTATATCAAAAGTAGCTATTATTTTCGGGGTGCTCTTTGTATTGTCAGGAAGTACTTTTTTTTCCGTAAAAGCATATATAAGCCATATGGAAAAACTCAGAAACATACCGGATGAAGAGATTATTGACTTATATGAAAACGTCTTTCAGCATGACAGTTCGTATATGTCCAGACCGATGACGGACACGGAAGATAGCCGTTATGCCAAACTTTATGATTTGTACTGCAGGGATATGGCAGAACCGGAAGGCGAAGTCGCTGTGATCTCTTCGAAAACAGTGTATCAGGGCAAAGGGCTGGCTTTTTCTACAGAAGACGGTATTTTATATGTTCCTGAGAGCGAAATGTCTGACGAAGAAATACTTCAAATGATCGCTTTCAATCAATTAAAACATTATGTGGTTTATGATGCATATGCGAAAGCCAGTAATCCGCTCTATTACATGAATTATCTGGACCAAATGACTACACAGGAAGTCGATGAAATCTACGTCGATTATTATTCCGCGCATACGGAAACAAGTTTTTCCAGCAGGGAATTATCCTT
Source organism: Acetatifactor sp. (assembly GCA_029055435.1). GTDB lineage: Bacteria > Bacillota > Clostridia > Lachnospirales > Lachnospiraceae > Acetatifactor. Next base: position 7,189 of record JAIDDH010000046.1, on the reverse strand, counting down.
TGACGAATTAGCAAGAAAAAAAGTTCTTAAGACGCTTTATAAAAACAGCGGAAAATTGCCTGAGCACACCATACCGCTGATACAAAATGAAAGTGACTACAAGGGTGAAGGAATTGCATTTTGCATCAGCAATTGTACTTATTATTTTCCTGATACTGACTTGAGCGATGAACAGCTTCTTGAATTAATTGATTATGAGATAAAAGTAGACTATTGCTGGCGAAGAATAAAAGATGAAATAGAAAGAGGTCTCAGAAGTGATTGGCCTTATATCGAATATGTGAAGCGCGACAGGATAGTGACTCTGGATTCAGATATGAAAGTGGAAGAAAGCGTTTTGGCTCAACCATGGTTAGGGGCCTATGAAGAAATCTTGAAACAATACTATCAGCAGAATAAAAAATATTCTTCTGATCCGGAGCGCTACTATGCTAATGTATGTTTTATTTATCTTAACGATGATGAAATCCCGGAAATGTTATTCAGTCACGGTTATACTGATACGGATTATGACGATCGCTGCAATTTAAGAACATATCTGTACACATATAAAGAGGAAAAAGCAGTTCTCCTAGCACCGGGTGAAGATACAATAGATGACTTCTATGGATATAATAAGCCTTTCAGTTATGTGGAAAGGAAGGGAATGGTTTATTGTGACTACTATTACAAGCATAGCTTTTCAATTTATAATGATGAAACAGGCATGATTGACAATGTGTCGGATAATATGTCGCGGATGGACATCTGGGATTTCGAAACCATGACCTGTACCACTTCCAATGCCAATATACAAATGCTGCATGCGGTATATAATTATTTAGAAGATGAGTATGAAGATGCTGATTTCAGCTATGAGTATTATGTAAATGTCTCAGATATCATTCGCGATAAGACCACCGGAAATGTGAAAGAAATCATCGGGGACAAGGTCACTCGCCAAGTATATGAGGCAAGCGAAGAAGCTCTTTGGAATGGGGAACAGGTTACTCAAGTATCCGTCAATGATTTTGATAAGATATACTGTGATGATAATTTGTCGGAAGCTCTTGCGAAGTGCTATATGAAAAAGAAGTAAAAATTGATAGGGATGAACGGTATTATCAGCCGTTTGTCCCTTCTTATACGTTTAACAGAAACAGGGCCTATTAATATCTGGCTCAGTATTCAAGAAACTATAAGAAAAATCCCCTATAGCTTTTCTCAATAGCATTATAGGGGTGGTAAAAATCATGTGCCTTTGATACAATTTGATTGTGCAGCCGATGGAGACCCACGTTGCAATGTATACTGGAAAAGAGGGATAAAATTATGCAAAAACGGCTTATCAGTATATGTATAGTTGTAATGCTAGTATTTAGCATCTGTGGCTGCGCCAAAACAGCCGAAGACACCCTTGTTATGGAGCCTGTTACAGAGACGGAAAGCGCAGAGCCACAGAATACAAAAGCAGAGAATCAGGAAACATCATCCGAAGAAGCGTTGGACGAGACTGCAGCCGAGGAACAGGAGCTGTTTACTTATATCATTGACAATGACCGTGCGGTGATTACCGGACTGCAAGCGGAATATGAGAATTTTTTGCAAGAAAATATGGTGCTTCCTGATACACTGGGCGGATATTCCGTTGTAGAAATAGGCGACCATGCCTTTGAGAATACCAAATTGAAAAGTGTACACATTCCTGAATCTGTTGAAGTAATAGGAAACAGCGCTTTCAGAAATACGGCTATGGAAGATGTGAATTTCTCAGAATGCTACAATTTGAAAGAGGTGAAGGCTAACGCTTTTGAGAATTGCAATCTGTATGATTCATATTGTCCTACGTGGTTTATAGGGTTTATGGAAACAATAGGAGAGCGGGCATTTGCGGGAAATAAGCGGCTTACCCTGATTAATTTCCCGTCGGGCGATGTAACCATTGAAAAGGATGCCTTTGACGGATGCGGAGACGAAATGCTCTTTTTTGTGCAAAAGGGCAGAGAAGAAACCGGTAAGGAAGTAGAAGCTTACGCAGCGGCAAATGGAATTAAAGTGGAATATGCCGTGACGACTCAGATTAATGTGCCCTCGGAGCCATTGCTCTTAACCCCGGAAATAGGAAGCTTTTTTAATGGAGAACTCGGAGATTGGGACAATGAAGGGCATTTCAGCTTTGAGAAAACACCGGACGCACCCAACTTTGGTTTTGATGACTGGCTGGCAGACGGCATCTGCAGTAGATGGTGTCATATTGGTTACTTTAATAATCAGGCAACTGCCTCGTCGGAGCTGGTTTCTGCATCAGACCGTTACAGTGCGGCCAATGTCGTCCGTGAAAACAGAGAACTTGCATGGGCAGAGGGCGCAGAAGGTGTTGGAATTGGAGAATACATCGTTTATGACCAGATTGTACTTTCCCAAACTCTTATAGAGTCGAGCGGCCATCATCGTATTTTTAGTACATACAGTCATTGGGATGACGGATATATAGATTATACACAGATTTGTATCGTAAACGGTTACGCCAGAGATGCGCAAGTATGGCAGGAAAACGGCAGGGTAAAAACCCTTATGATGTATGTATACGACCAGCCTTACGCCCGGCTTACGCTTGAGGACACCATGAATCCTCAATATTTTACCATACCTCAGGGTGATATCAGAGTGACGAATGGCGAGGAAGTGACATTTAAATTTGTCATAGAGGAGGTATATCCCGGAACCATGTATGAAGATACCTGTATTACCGGAATAGTGATCGATTTTGGAAATGTGCCTGATTGGCATTAGTCTCAGGACTGGAAAAGACAGGCAATAATAAGACAAACAGGCATTTGGAGATGAGGATGACGAACAACAGGAGAAAAACAGTAGGAGTAGTTATATTGATTCTTGTAATGACATTTATGGAAATGTCCGCCTTGCCGGCAGCTTTATTTTGCAATATAAAAATCAAGGATATCGATCCGATTTACATTACTTTGATGCTGAACTTCATAATAGCTTTTGCGATTTGTTGGTTGTGTAAAAAGATTTTTATTAAAGATTGGCGGTTCGGCTTACAGATGAAAGAACTGTTCACCGGTCTGAGAAAATATGGGTTACCTGCGATAATTGCGACCATCATAGTAACAATTGCTTTCTGTATCGGATTGGCACCATTCGATAATGAACCAACGATATGGAGGGTCGTTATCGAAGGTATTGTGTATTATATTGGCGTTGGTATTATGGAAGAACTGTATTTAAGAGGTTTATTACAGAATATTATTGAAAAGTGGTTTGGGGAAAGAAAAAGCGCATCGCTGTATGCAATTTTAATTGCTTCAACGCTATTTGGATTAGGACATATTTTTGGAGCACTTGGACAACCCATTGCAACAGTTATATGTAAAACTGTTTGGGCAACCGCACTTGGTATTTACTTTGGAGCAGTCTATGTCAAAACCAAAAATCTGTGGGTTCCAATCGTATTACATTTAATTATAAATTTGTGTGGTATTCCATTTTGTTTTTCAACAAGCAATCAATATCCTTCCATAGCATTGATTGCTTGCCTTGCGTCCTATATTTTACTTGGAATTTATGGTGTATACATTGTAAGAGAAAAAGAGTAGACACCACTAATATTCCTCATAAATTCCAGAAAAGTGATGGAAAAATCATTGGAGAAAATCTTCGCTCTCGCTAACTGCATCTTGTTTATCGTATTTTGATATGATATACTCTGGGCGCTCTGCAGATATGTCTTTCTCCCATTTCATATCTACATATTTATAGCAGTAAATGCCTATATCTGCAGATTGCGTCCAAATATTATAGGTATCATTCTCCCAGCAGATTCCCCAGAAATCCCAGGCTCTTGCCGGATAAAAATAGTCAACTAAGGTATCCGTTTCCGTTTCGTAAACACTGACCTTTATATAATCGAAACCATCATACATGTCATCTTCCACAGTCTGTACTGCATAATATTTTTCGTCATAACTGTATGTTTTATGCGCAGTAAAAGATCCCCATGATTCAGCTGTGGTTTCATTTGTACATCCTGAAAATAAAAGCAGAATACACATAAATAAACCTACTGCTCTTCGATATTTCATGCACCATTTCCTCCAAATACAATTATGCTTACAGCGGGGTATTCGACTCCTGAAAATTATTATAACCTAAATATACCTAAATGTGAATAAATTACTCCGCAGGCGGCATAGATTTGGGGCAAAATAGGGATGATATTACAGCAATTTTCATTCAGAAGCTTTTGAAATCTAATAATTACTAAACGATATTCAATGAATGGGCTATATTAGTTTACTCCGAGCCATTTTAGTAAATTAGCATAGCCCTCTTCAAATTCCAACAGTTCCTCTCCGTTTACCGATACAGCCACAATCGGCATGACATATCCATCACCAAAATATCTGGGGGCAGTAATGAATTCAATTTTATCGCCCATCTTTATTTTTTCGTCTATATTATTTTTTTGCACAATTGCTAGATTATCGCCAACGATTTTAAATGAATTATCGTCAAAAGTAGGCGATAATTCAGAAAATCCCAAATACAAGGCACTGCCATCATCATTGTAAGCAATGTGTCTAATTGTTCCCGAAGCATTTACATAATTATCTTTCTGGACATAATACTCTTTTTCTTTTGCAGAATAACATGCAGATAAAAAAAGAGTACACAACAGTAAAACTATGAGAATCTTATTTGAATTCTTTTTCTTCATATTTTACGTCCTCGTTTCTTTTAATTCTATAAAAAGCCAAGCAAGCGGATCGAAAAAAGTAATGCTTGAAGTTAAGGATGCTCACGAGTCATAGCATATTCCGCAAGAATAAGATGTGCATATCGTGTTGCTTGTCTTTCACGACCGATATCTGTAAGCTGCAAATTATTGATCCATTGATAATAATGTGTAATTTCATGAGCAATGCACGTTAATATTGTTGCCAATGCATCATCTCTTCCATATTTATCTTTTAATTCCAGATAATCGCCTGTAGCAATTTTGATATACGGTTCCACAGAATAGTCATATGGCCCCAGAAAAGTACCAACTACATGTTCGCCATCCCTTGCTTTTATATATGTTTTATCTTTAATATATACTGGTACTCTTATGGGAAAATAATATTCTGAGCGCAACCATTTAGCAAAACATTTGCATGCATTTTTTACCTCCGGATCAACATTTGGTTCATATCTGAATCGCAATCCCGTTCTTCTGTTATCAGAACAATCCAAAAAATGTTTCCAATTATCAATTGTCCAAATATGCATTTCATTGCTCCCTATATTCTCGATAACCAAAAATTATTTTTTCGCTTTTAATTAATGGATTCCAAGTGAAGAAACTTAGAATCATTGAAGCAATGCTTCCATAATAGCTCTCGCAATTATAATACAATCAGATTTTGACTTATGGAACATATCTTCGCCAAAAGAGCGAAGAAAAATATGGTATATTCCATCTCCTAATTCGAGTACGTTATTTGTTGTACATAATAACTGCTCAATCTCTGAAATTTCAGAATGATATTCATCATTGGGTGAAAATGCAAGAATATCAATAGGATCCCAATCATCAACAATATTTTTTATTATTTTCATATGATTTTCAGTGTAAATTTCCAACATATGGTCCTCAAAAGTACAGATTTCTTCATTCAACTAATTCGAATATTTTACCTTCATCCTAGTGGTTTCTCAAATAGTGTATTCCTTGATTAAACTATTGATTTTTTCAGAGTCATAGTTCGGATCCAGGTACAATTCAACCTTTTTTTCTGAGTGATTATAACAAAGATACAATTTGTGTTCATTCTCCACATAAGTTCTTCTGTGTGTAGATTTTAAAAATAAATGTTGTTCCCATCGCTCATTTGCATCCCAAACTGTGATTTCACCAAAATCATACTCGGAAAGCGTTGAAAGAAGTGTCGGTAATTCTCTTGCATTCACAGTTTGCAGAAACTCAAGTAACAGTGGGGGATGGTATTATATAGCATTCCCTTTTTAATAGACACTATGTTATTGTGTACTGACTCGAATAAAATCCGTTATTATGGGTATAACTTTACTAACGTAATTGACTTAAATTCAAACTGCATTTCATTTTGAAAGTCACAAAGAATAGAAAGACTGATGTTGTTCTCCGGTGTAATATCAAACTCACTATATGCCCATTCGAGTCTTCCTAATATACAATATTGGAAGGAATCCACATCCACTCGCACTGCTTCCAATCCGAGCATTGTAATCAGAACGGTTTCCGTTCCATCCGTTAATTGCATTTCACAAGAATATGTCTTACCCTTTTTGACAATATGCAGCCCCAGAATACCATAATCGTGCATTCCGTGTCTTTTTAGATATTCCTTCACAAAACGACGAGGAAGCTGTTTTTCTACCTCTTCAAATTTCTTACTATATAGTTCAACATTCTCATTCCACTCTCTTTCCGCATTTAAACGAATGCTTTTATTACTATCATGCATCTGATACCAAAGCTCTTTTTTGAAATATTTCATTTTTGTTGCCTCCCTTAACATGAATATGTCGTTGTGTCCTTGTATTTACATTTTGAGTGTCAATTCTATAATACCAGCCGCTCCCTAATTCAATATAGAATCCCGTCTCGCGGTGTAAAGCTTTTAACCTCCGTTAATATATAGATCGGATAATGTAATCTTTCAAAGCTGTTTTTGGGCTTCTAACCATTTTAGAAAATTAGCATAGCCCTCTTCAAATTCCAACAGTTCCTCTCCGTTTACCGATACAGCTACCATCGGCATTACATATCCATCACCAAAATATCTGGGAGCAGTAATAAATTCGATTGTATCACCTATTTTTATCTTTTCATCTATATTGTTTTTCTGCACAATTGATAAATTATCACCAACAATTTTAAAACAAATATCATCAAATGTAGGTGTTAAGTCAGAAAATCCTAAGTATAGTTCTGTATTGTCTTTACTATATGCAATATGTATAATTGTTCCTGTAGCAGTTACAAAATTATCTTTTTCCTTGTAATACTCTTTAATTCTTGTCGAATAGCAGGCAGATAAAACCAAAATGCCTGTCAATACAAACAATACTAAAAACCTATTTAATGAATTTTGTCTCATAATTTCGTCTCCCTTTCTTTTTTATTTTATAGATAACCAAACAAGTGGGCCCCTCATTATAC